>JAYVBR010000426.1:0-2595 GCA_043750395.1 Bacteroidota bacterium
TTAATTGGAAGAAGTTTGCAAGATGAAATAGTCGAGCCACTGCGAGGAAAATTCATTCCACATTTTGAAGAGATAAAGAAAGTTGCATTAGAAAACGGAGCTTTAGGTTCGGGAATTTCGGGTTCTGGTCCATCGATATTTGCCTTGAGCAAAGGAATTGAAAATGCTGAAAATGTTGCAAAAGCTATGAAATCAGTATTTGAAAAAACAGATTATGAATTTGATATTCACGTTTGTAAAATTAACTCAGAAGGTGTGAAAATGATTTAAGATTGTTGATTAACGATTAACGATTTTAGATTTTAAAAATTAAAAAATGAAATATTACAGTTTAAACCATAACGCTCCAAAAGTTTCTTTTCAAGAAGCAGTTATTCAAGGATTGGCAACTGATAGAGGATTGTATTTTCCAGAAAACTTGAATGTGATTTCGAAAGATTTTTTTGTAAATATTGAAAATTATTCTAATGAAGAAATTGCATTTATTGCAATGAAACAGTTTATTAACGACGAAATTCCCGATCAAATTTTAAAAGAAATTATTGCCGAAACTTTGTGTTTTGATTTTCCAACGGTTAAAGTAGAAGAAAATGTTTATTCATTAGAGTTGTATCACGGACCTACAATGGCTTTTAAAGATGTTGGATCACGATTTATGTCACGTTGTTTAGCATTCTTTAACAAAGACAAACTTGATGCAAAAAATACTGTTTTGGTCGCCACATCAGGCGATACTGGTGGTGCGGTTGCAAGCGGATTTCTAGGTGTTAAAGGAATTGATGTTGTAATTTTGTATCCATCAAAAAAAGTAAGTGATATTCAAGAAAGACAATTGACAACTTTAGGTCAAAATATTATTGCCTTAGAAGTCGATGGTGTTTTTGACGATTGTCAAGATATGGTTAAAAAAGCATTTTTAGATGATGATTTAAAAATGAATAATTTGACATCTGCTAATTCAATCAATATTGCAAGATGGTTGCCACAAATGATTTATTTTTTTGTAGCATACAAACAATTAAAACATTTGAATAAACCAATGATTTTTAGTTGTCCAAGTGGGAATTTTGGAAATATTTGTGCTGGAATTATTGCCAAGAAATTAGGTTTGCCAATAGAACATTTTGTTGCTTCGACCAATATAAACGACACAGTTTCTGAATTTTTACAAACGGGTAAATACAATCCAAAACAATCAAAAGCTACGATTTCGAATGCTATGGATGTTGGAAACCCAAGTAATTTTGTTAGAATTCAAGAAATGTATAATAATGACTTGAATGAATTTAAGAAAGATTTTTCATCTTATTCTTTTTCTGATGATGAAACTTCGGTTGCTATGAAAGAAATTTACAATAACACTAAATATGTAGCCGAACCTCACGGTGCAGTTGGATATTTGGGTTTAAAAAAAGAAATGCAAAACCACAAAAATTCTATTGGAATTTTCTTAGAAACTGCTCATCCAATAAAATTTTTGGACACAGTCGAGCCTACTTTAAACATCAAGTTAGAAATTCCGAAACAAATAGAAAGTGTTTTAAATAAAGAAATAGTTTCGATTAAGATTTCGAGTTATTATGATTTGAAACAATATTTGTTAGGAAAATAAAGCTTTTCTATATACAAATTTCTAGCCCTGATAGAAAGGAAAAACATTTTTAGGCGATTTTTTTTCGCCTGAAAATTTTTGGAATGATAGCAGGAAATAGCTTCAAAAAAATATTACAATATCGAAATTAATTTTCTAAATTAGCATTTTTAATTTTAGAAAAATTTTACAATGAAAAATACTGCACTTACATACATTCACGAAAGTTTAGGGGCCAAAATGTTGCCATTTGCTGGATATAATATGCCAATTTTATATGAAGGAGTGAATGCCGAACACGAAACGGTGCGCAATGATGTTGGGGTTTTTGACGTTTCACACATGGGCGAATTTTTATTGTCTGGCGAAAATGCTTTAGCTTTAATTCAAAAAGTTTGTTCGAATGATGCTAGTGTTTTAACCGTTGGAAAAGCTCAATATTCGTGTTTGCCAAATAACGACGGCGGAATTGTCGATGATTTAATTGTTTATATGATTAAAGAAAACGAGTATTTGTTAGTTATTAACGCTTCGAATATTGAAAAAGATTGGGATTGGATTTCGTCTAAAAACGATTTGGGTGTAACGATGAAAAATCTATCTGATGATTATTCGTTACTTGCAATTCAAGGTCCAAAAGCTGTTGAAGCTATGCAATCATTAACTTCGATTGACTTGTCTGCCATTCCATACTATCATTTTGAAGTGGCTGATTTTGCTGGTTTTCCGCACGTAATTATTTCTGCAACTGGTTACACTGGCTCGGGTGGTTTCGAAATTTATTGTAAAAATTTGGAGGTTGAAACAATTTGGAATAAAGTTTTCGAAGCTGGAAAATCGTTTGGAATTAAACCAATTGGTTTGGCCGCTCGAGATACTTTGCGACTTGAAATGGGTTTTTGTTTGTATGGAAATGATATTAATGATACAACTTCTCCATTAGAAGCTGGTTTGGGTTGGATTACAAAATTTAACAAAGATTTCACGAATTCAGAAAACTTGAA
>JAYVBR010000427.1:0-6047 GCA_043750395.1 Bacteroidota bacterium
TTTTAAAAGTTCTTTTAATTCTGTTGTATTTTTTATTTCATTCAATACATAAAAAGATAATTCAAATTGTTTTTCAGGAAGATCTTGTTCCCAAATTCCTTTTTTGTTTGATGTTTCAATATTTACATCTTTTAAAGATTCGATTAAATTTCTTAATTCTAAGTTTAGTAGTAAATTCTTAATCTTGAATTCACTATTTGATTTTATTATAAATTTTTTATCAAATTCAGAAATTCCTAATTCAACATCTTGGGCACCGAAAAATTTCTCAATATTTCTTATAAAACCAGAATTATAAATTTCAAATCTAAAATTATCTATTGATTCATAAGGCACAACAATTCTTGTGTATGTTTTTTCGCTGGTACTATTTCCAACAACTATGTAGCTTGTATAATTATCAAATATAATTTTCCAATTATTATAAATTATTTCGGTTTTGGCAGATTGGTCATACTTAGCTGCAATAAATTTTGTGTTCATCTCATCTGAAAAAACTTTCCAAATGTTTAATTCCTTTTTTTTGAAAAATTCAAACATTATAAATTTAATAATTTTTTAGAAAAATTTGCAAACAACTACCCATTAACCGCTTCAACAACAATCGATTCGTTTTTTAGCATATCTTTTAACATATTTTCGATACCACTTTTTAATGTAAATGTCGATGACGGACAACCATTACACGCACCTTGCATAATAACTTTTACACGATTAGTTTCAGCATCATAAGAATCGAAAACAATATTCCCACCATCGGCTGCAACTGCTGGTTTTACATATTCTTCAAGAATATTGATTATTTGTTGCGAAGTTGTGTCTAGATTATCGAAATTTTTTATTTTTTGTTTGTCTTGTTTCGAATCGGCAACAATTAACGATTCATCAAGAACAGTTCCACCATTTTCGATGAATTGTTTAATAAATGAGCGAACTTCAAGCGTAATATCATTCCATTCGTAAACATCGAATTTGGTAACTGAAATATAATTTTCGTCAATAAAAACCTCTTTCACATACGAAAATTTGAATAATTCTCTTGCTAATGGCGATGCCGAAGTTTCGTCGATGTTTTTGAATTCTATGGCGTTTTTAGTCAACATTCTTGAAACTACAAACTTCAATGCCGATGGATTTGGCGTCGTTTCACCATAAACCGTTACTGGTTGTTTTGTTGTTTTATTCTCGTCTGGCGTTACAATTATTCCACCATTATTTACATATTCTTCAATTTGTTCAGCAACTGCATCTTGAACATCTACCCATTCAACAATATTATATCTTTCGACAGCAATAAAATTTCCGGAAATAAAAACCGTTTTCACAAATGGCAAATAAAATAATTGTTGGGACAATTTCGAATTCTTGGCTTCGTCTATATTTTTATATTCAAAACTTTCATTTTGAGTAATAAAATCTGGAAATTCGAATTTAATTATTGCTTGATTTTGGGTTTCTTTTATCTTGAGTTTCATTGTTGCTTATTTTTCTGCAAATTTAACAAGTTATTCACAACGATTTTTTATATTTGTTAATTAATTGCAATAATTAACATTTTTATAAGTTTTTTTAATGACTTAAACCAATTCAAAAAAATGAAAAAAACACTACTACTATTTTTATCATTATTTATATCAATCGGAATTTATTCTCAAACAGATTTAGAAATTACAAAATCTGTAAATAATGCAACTCCAAATGTTGGAGCCAATGTAACTTTTACGATTACAGCCAAAAATAATGGACCAAGCAATGCAACTTTAGTAAATGTAAATGATGTTTTACCAAACGGATATACATTTTTTAATGCGACACCATCAGCAGGAACTTGGACTGCACCTAATTGGAATGTAGGCAATTTAGCAAATGGAATATCAGAAACACTGACAATTGTTGCTACTGTAAAACCAATTTTAACCATTCCATTAATTTATGACAATACTGCAACAATTTCTGGGAACGAAGTTGATGGCAATGCTTTAAATAATTCTAAAACTGTTAATGTTACGCCAGTTCCAGTCGCCGAATTGGGCGTTACAAGTTCAATAAATTCAACAACTCCAGCAATTGGTAGTACTGTAACTTTAGTGATTTCTGCTAATAATAATGGATTAAATAATGCTACAGGCGTAAATGTTTCAAACATTTTGCCAACTGGATATACATTTGTAAGTGCAACAGCGAGCAATGGAATTTATACTGCTCCGAATTGGATAATTGGAAATTTACCAATTGGACAAACCGCAGTTTTAACAATTCAAGCAATTGTAAAAGCGACTGGAATTTATAATTTATCAAGTGTAATTACTGGAACTTTAATCGATCCAGTAACCGCAAACAATACGGCTGCAATTACAGTAACTCCAAATCTTAGCGCTGATTTAGTTTTAACAAACACAAACTACCAAGATGTATATGTTGCAGGAACGACAGTAAATTATACAATTACAATTACCAATTTTGGACCATCGATTGCGAGTAATGTCAATGTTTTAAATGTTATCCCTCTGGGTGTGGTTCAATTTTCTTGGACAGGAAGCAACGGTTCAGGTGGTTTAAATGAAAATTTAGTAAATTTTTTACCAACACTAGCCGTAGGAGCATCAGTTAGTTATACGATAACTTTAGATATTCCTACAACTTTCATAGGGAACTTTGTTAATACAGCTAGTTTAATAAGTTCATCGGTTGATCCAAATCCTGCTTGCACGCAATGTGTAGACACTGATATTCGGGCTCTTGGTGCTGATATTGAAGTTGTAAATACCAACAATCAAACTATTTATGCGCTTGGAACAACTGTTGTTTATACAGTTACCGTAACCAATAATGGCCCTCAAACTGCCACAAATGTTGCCGTTTCAAATGCTATACCAGCGGGAATTACTCAATTTTCTTGGACTGGTAGTAATGGCTCAAGTGGCACAAATACAGCGTTAGTCAACACAATTCCAACACTAGCTATTGGAATTAAAGTTATTTATACAATTACCGTTCAAATACCATTGGCTTTTGCCGGAAATTTAGTAAGTCAAACCGTTATTTCGGGTCCAACTGCCGACCCAAAACCTGGCTGTAATTATTGCATTGATACTGATACTCCTGCTTTAGAAGCAGATATTGTTGTTGTTAATACCGATAATCAAACAACTTATATTCCCGGTCAGACCAATACTTACACGGTTACCGTAACCAATAATGGCCCAAATAATGCTGAAAATGTAAATATCAAAAACCTAATACCTGCTGGAATAACAGCTTTTTCTTGGGTTGGAAGTAACTTGACCAGTGGCAATACTTTTTTGGATACTACAATTCCAATATTATTTAATGGTCAAACCATTACTTACACAATTACAATGCTAGTCCCATTGACTTTTTCTGGAAATTTAGTAAGCAATACAATCGTTACGAGTCCAACTGTTGATCCAATTCCTGCATGTGCTTTATGCTCAGACACTGACACAGTTGCTATTGGTGCCGATATTGTTGTTACAAATACAGATAATATTTCGAATTATGTTTTAGGAGGAACAAACACCTATATTATAACCGTAAAAAATAATGGTCCTCAAATTGCTACGAATGTTAATGTTTTAGAGACAATTCCCGCAGGAATTACTCAATTTTCTTGGACAGGAAGCAACGGAACTAGCGGAACAAATGCAAATTTGAATGATACAATTTTATCATTAACCGTAGGAACGACAATTACTTATACCATAACTTTACAAGTTCCTCTTTTATTTGTTGGAAATTTGAATTCACTTGTATCCATATCTAGTTCGACAATAGACCCAAATCCAGCTTGTCCTAATTGTTCAGATATTGATTTGCCAACACCAACAACAGGAGCCGATTTGGTTGTTACCAAAACCGATAATTCGTTGACTTTTACTCCAGGAACAGCAAACAATTATGTAATAACTGTAAAAAATAAAGGGCCAAATGATGCGATTAATGTCAATGTTTCCGATATTGTACCAGCCGGAATTGTCGCTGCTAATGTAACTTGGATAGGAAGTAATGGAAGTTCAGGAACAGGAAACTTAAACAATACAATTCCTTCATTAACAGTTGGTCAAGTAATAGTCTATGCAATAAATATGCCTATACCAAGTAGTTTTAATCCTATTTCAAGTTTAACCAATCAAGTTGTTGTAACAAGTTCAACATCCGACCCAGAACCAGGTTGTACAACTTGCATTGATGTTGATGCTCCAAAACCAAGTGCAGATATTGTAACTGTTAAAACAGACAATAAAACAACGTTTATTAATGGTACAGATAACATTTACACAATAACAGTTACAAATAACGGTCCTAGCGATTCGCAAAATATAGTAGTTTCTGATCCTTTACCAGCAGGATTAACTGCAATGACTTGGACAGGATCTAATGGAAGCAATGGCACAGGGGCATTAGTGAACACCATTCCAAATTTAGCTGTTGGTCAAAGTGTAACTTATACAGTTAGAATTAAGGTTCCATTAATATTTACGACCGCTATTACCAATATTGTTTCTGTTGCAAGTCAAACTAATGACCCTGTTTTGGCATGTGCTTTGTGTTCGGACACAGACACTCCAGCTGCAAAAACCATTTCGATAACACCTCCAAAAACTAATCCAACACAGTTTCCGCCATTTTATACGGTTGACAAATTGGTTACAGATGTTTTAATAAATTCATCTTGTTCGACAATAAGTAATATTACAAGTTCCGCAACAACTCTTAATTCAGGAATTGGTTATTTCACAAGAAACAATTCTGAATTTCCATTTAAAGATGGAATAATAATTAAAACAGGAACAGCAACAACTTCGGCAGGGTTGTTTGCAGATAATTCTAACACTACTGGAGGTACAGGAGCGACAGACATACAGCTAAAAGCAATTAGTGATTCAAATCCTGTAACACCAAATGACCCAATCTCTGATGTATCATTCATAAAATTTGATTTTACACCAAAAACAAATAAATTCAGTTTTAATTATATTTTTGCTTCTAATGAATATGGACAGTACCAATGTACATTTGGAGATGTTTTTGCATTTGTATAAACTGATGTTACTGCTGGTACACCTTACCAAAACTTAGCAGTTGTTCCACTAACCACTACACCTGTTTCAGTTACAACAGTTCGAAAAGAAATTTACAATCCACCAGGAGCTCCACCAACTTGCGATGACCAAAACCCAACATTTTTTGACACTTATAATGTTGGGGCAGCAGCAACCTCATTAATGAATATGCGTGGTTACACAAAATCAATGAAAGCTGAGGCAACTGTTGTTCCTGGACACAATTATACAATTAAGTTGGTAATTGGAGATTTTAGAGACACCGCATTCGACTCAGCAGTATTTATAGAAGGCGGCAGTTTTGATGTTGGTCAAAGTAGCATTCAATCTAACACTGGTTTAACAGAATTTACAATTGCCAACGGAGGTGCGCCTTGCGTTGGAGATACAAGAATTCTGCAGTCAGGTGCTTCTATAATTCCTGGAGCCACTTATTTTTGGACAAGAGATAATTTAGTAATTCCAAGTGCAATATCAAATAGTATTACTGTTTCAGAACCAGGGGAATATTCAGCAACAGTCTTGATTGGCGGTGCTACAGGTTGTGAACAAACAGATAAATTTTTAGTTGAATATTTGCCTGAATTACAAATTCAGACAGTAATTCAAACTTTCTTAACTTGTCTAAATACCAATTTTAACTTAACCCAAAATGACACAACGGTTTTGAACGGTCTTGCACCAACGGATTATATTGTGAGTTATCATTTAAGCCAAATTGATGCTGATAATAATTTTGTAGTTGATGCTATAAATTTTATCGGGAATAGTGGACAACAAATTTTTGTAAAAGTAGAAGATGCACTATATGGCTGTTCAAAAACAACAAGTTTTTTATTGGATTATTATCCAAATATAATATCCAATATTGCAGGAACTGCAACGATTCAAACAGGAACTTCAGCAAACATTAATTTTACTGGAACTCCATTTGCAATTGTAACTTTCAGAATTAATAATGGT
>JAYVBR010000428.1:0-6047 GCA_043750395.1 Bacteroidota bacterium
TTAAATACCTAACAGGTTTTTAAAACCTGTTAGGATAAATATTTAATTTCTTGGCAAGAAAATTTCTGCCATCATGCAACGAGCGCTACCACCGCCACAAGCTTCGATTGTATCAAGACTTGAACTTAAAATTGTAATGTGTTCTTCGAGTTGTGCAATTTGTTTTTTTGTTAAACTTTTGTGTGCAGAATTGCTCATTATTAAATAACGTCTTTCGTCTGAACCTTGTAATTCTAGCATATTTCCTGCGAAATTATTCATTTGATCTTCGCTGATAAGAATAATTTCTTTTCCGTCGGCTTTTAAACTATCAAGAACCATTTTGCGTTCTTTTTTATCATCGATACAATCGGCACAAATTACTGCAAATGTATCTGCAATGCACATCATAACGTTGGTATGATAAATTAGTTTTCGTTCGCCTTCGACAGTTTGAAATGCTTCGAAAATGATTGGGCTCATATCGAAATCTTCGCAAAATTCTATAAACAATTCCTCGTCGGCTCGTGGTGAAAGTGCACAATAGGCTTTTCCATTCTCACGATCCAGAACAATGCTTCCTGTTCCTTCGAGATAAAAACCATCTTCTTCTGCCGATGAATAATCCATTATTTCTTCGTTGACTTCGAAACCTTTTGCTTCAAGAATATCCAAAATATCTTCACGGCGTTCTAATCGACGGTTTTCGGCAAACATTGGGTACAAAACTACATCGCCATTGTCGTGGAAAGAAATCCAATTGTTCGGAAAAATAGAATCGGGCGTACTTGGTTCCAAAGTGTCATCAACAACTGTAACATCAATGCCAACCAATCGCAATTTATTCACGAAAGTGTCAAACTCTTCTTGCGCTTTGGCATTGACAGTTTCTGATGAAAGTCCGTCAAGCACTTTTTGATAATAATTGTTTACGGCAGTTTGCTCGTTCATTCGAAATGCCACTGGGCGAATCATTAGTATGGAATTGGTTGTTTGGTTCATTTTATTTGTTGTGGGTTATGAGTTTTGGGTTTTTAGATTAAAGTAAACTTTGTTGATAATTTAGGAAATCAATTACAGTGTCATAAACAAATCTAAAAGGTTCAAAATTCCTTTCTCGGGTTTCAGTTTTAAAAATAGCTACTAAGTCCCTGTATTTTGACATCCTACTTTGCAATCTTTCTACATTGTCATTAATTCCATATCGTTTTAAAAATTTTTCTGCATTTATTTTTTTTAAAACATCAATATTCTCTAGAACTTTAATCTTTCCATCTTGAGGTTCAAACCAAAAATATTCATCAAAAGAATATAATTCATCATCCATTTTTAAAGTATAATAAAATGGTTTATCAGAATTTGCATTAGACTGGCATTTATCACAACATAAAAAAAGATTATTCCACAAATATGTTTTTTCTTTAAACTCATTTTTAGGATAATAATGTTCAATAGTTTCTTTTGAAGTATCATTTAAGGGAAAACCATCACAAAAAGAACAATGCCCTGAAGTTAAATTAGAAAGTTCGTTTCTCAATAAATTATAAATAGTATCACTTGAACGCCAAGTTCTAGTTTCATTTTTACATTCTAAGCAATATTTTTTTAATATTTCTTCATATTCAGATAATGAATTAATATCTTTAAGTTCTGGTCTAATTATTTTCTCCATTCAAATAATTTTTTCCAGTTATTTTATTTAATCTGAATATTTTAGGAGCAATTAGTGACAACACTTCTTCACTATCGTTAGCCAATTTTTTAATTAATTCAATGAAAATTGCTTCATTTTTTAAGTTACCATTCACGATTTCCAAATCTATCTGATTGAATTTTTCTAAATCAACTGTAGTTTCAAAACCAAATCTGTTTTTTGCATTCATTAAATTTTCTAAAACATAAGAGATTGACCATCCTGTTTGCGATAAAATAGGTTCAGTTTTCATTTCTGCGATACAATTATTATTTTCTAATAAATAAATTTTAGCGTTGTCAATTGAATTAACAATAAAAGGCGAATGTGTTGAAATAAATATTTGTGCATTAGGCAATAATTCATTCAATAAAGTTAAAATTTTGTATTGCCAAGTTGGATGCAAATGCACTTCAATCTCATCAAGAAATAATATAATATTTTGTTCTGTAATTGGTATAGAATTGTTCTCCCAAGGAATCGCGTCTAATCTCATTAATAAATCTCCAAGCCAACTTAAAATTGATCTTAAACCATCTGGCAAAACGTCAAACTCTAAATCTTTACCGCAATGTTTTATACCTACATTCCAAGGATTTGTGCTAATGCCAATTGTATATTCATTGTTAGTCAATTTATTTATGGAATCTATCAATTTATTAAGTGCTACTCTAAATTTAACAGCCTGTTCTTTATTTCCTAATGTTTCTTCAATTGCTGCCTTAGAATATCTAGAAACAATCCAACTAGATAATTGAAAGTCTTTTTCACTTTCTTTATCCTTTTTATTAAATTCTAATGCTAAATGTAATGGATTATAGTTTTCATTATTAGATATTTCAATTTTTTCTGATTCAATAAATCTGTAACCCGAATAAGCAAAGGCAGCAAATTTGAATTTTTTATTTGACAAATCTTTCGCTGAAATTGAGGATTTATAATATAATAAATCTTTAGAATTAGGTGAAGTTTTATAACCTTTTCCAGTTTTAGCAATCCCTAAAGTTTGAGAAATTGTTTTATCAAAATTTTGATGAATATTACTACAGTTTTTGCATCCATAATTTATTAACTTATCAACAATCAATGAGTTTTCAGTAACTACAGAATGTGCATAACTTTCAGCCATTTCTTTATTATCCTCTTTAAAAAAATGAAATCTTTTTGCAATTTTATTTGATGTATGCTCTTTATGATCATTTTCAAAATAATCAAAGACACTGGCAAGTGAATGAAGTATTGTAGTTTTACCAGTTCCGTTACTACCAAGAAATATATGAATATTAGGATTTGCCTTATTTACTGTAAAATCAAAAGTTTGATTTAAATATGGGCCAATATTCTTTAGTGTTAAATTTTTAATATTGAACATAATAAATTTATATAATTTACAAATATACTGAAAACGTCATTGAATAACTCATAACCCTAATTTAATTTCTTATTAACGGCAAAGTAGAACATCTCAACAATCCCTCTTGTTTTGCGATTTCTGCGTAGGGAATTTCTTCTACAATAAAATCGTTTTCACGAAGCCAATTGTTTAATCTTGTGAAGTTTTTTTCGGAAACGACTACATTATCATCTATCGAAAAAACGTTGGAATTCATATTGTACATTTCGTCTCTATTGATATGAAAAAGGTTTTCTTTACCGAAAAGATTGACCAAAAACATATAATCGGCTTCTTCTCGAAAACCGCTTTTATAAATTATTCCTTTGTTTTTTCCGACTGGCTGAAAGCAACAATCTAAATGAAGTGCATTGTCTCTTGCCTCAATTTTAGATTTAACCAAGTCGAATTCTTTGATGATTTTATTTGAAAATAAATTTCTAATATACTCGACACCAGCCATATTGGTTCTTGCCGTGATGTAGTCTTTGTAGTCAGAACCTTTGTAAGTACCAATAAAAATATAATCGTTGTGCAACATAACATCTCCACCTTCAATATGAACATTGTCTGGTGGACGAACAACTTTTGCTGGATTTATTTGATCAATAATGTATTGAATAGCATCGAGTTCGCGCTCACGATCTGGCAAAATATTGGCTTTTATGAAAGTATCGTCAATTACAAAACCAATATCTCGGGTAAAAATTTGGTTGTAGTTTTCTATCATTTCTGGTCGAAAAACTTTGACATCATATTTCTCGAAAACTTTATTAAAGGCTTCCATTTCTAGCACCATATCGGCTTCGATTGGATAAGTTCCTGCCAAGATATGTTCTAATGATTTTGGGTCATAAGCTTCGTCGGCAGTTGGTGTTGGTCCATTATTGATTGCTGAACCAAGAACTACAGCTTGTAATCTTGATGTTTCGTTTTTAACGTTTAATTGTAACATAAAATGTTTTAAATTTCGATTTGGCAAATGTAAAATTCTTATTTCTAATGAGCAATAAATAACGAGTTAAACTAAAATCAAATCAATATTCTTTTCTTCAAAGAATGTTTTTACAATTTTTTCTGATTCTGAAAGTAGTTGTTCTAAAGATTTTTGTTCTTCGTTTAATATTTTATAAACTTCTGATTCTGATATTTCTTCTGAAGAATTATCAGTATTTTCGATTGCTTCTTTTAACACCAAAACACGCAAACCTTCGTCTTTTATTTTTCCGAGTTCTGCGATAATCCAACTTAATGCAAAAAAATAATTTTTATTGATATCGATTGGTTTTTCAAATTTTAGTGCGGTTGGCAAAATATTAAACTTAGAATTGATGGTTTCTTGGGTTGAATATTTTTTTAAATAATCAGTAACTTTTTCATTACTTTCAGCATATTTAAAAACGCTATTTAATGCTTGCGTATAGATTGACAACCATCGCAAACGACGCCGAAGTTCGTGAATATCGTCTTCGACGTGATCGAAATCGAATGTTGTTTCGGTCATAAACTCATTAATTTTTTCGACAGCCTTGGCAAAGAATTTTTTGATTTTTGCAAATTCGTCTTTTTCAGAAAGCCATTTGATATCGTTTAATGTCGATTTTATTTTCTCGATTCGTTTTCCGTCAAGCCAGTTTTCATCTTCAAGAATTTTGTTTAATTCAGCAAGTTTTAATTCTTTTTGCTTGTGCAAATAATCTATAATTTTGGGTTTTATTTTTAGATTTGTTGCTAATTCAATCGCATAAGCATTGTAATAATCGACAGCTCCAATTGCATCTTCAACCAATTTTATTTGTTCTTTTCGTTTTTCTAAATCCTTGTTGTCGTACACTTTTTCGTAAACTCTAGCTGTTGCTTCTAGCATAAACATTGGCGTTCGCAAACCATTTTCGAATAACCAAAGTGCAGGATTTTGTTGGTTTTTTGCTTCGTTTAACAAGTTTTCGACTTTACTGAGATGAAGATTGAATATTTCTTTTCCTGGATTCATATTTTTTGTGATTTTTTGAACTTGAACGCTGATGTATGGGCTATTAATTAAACTGTAAAGAAAACACTTATATAAAAAAGGTAGAAAAAGCCAATAAAACAAGGACTTTACACCAAAAAAGGTCGAAATTGATATAAAAACGAAACGTAAAAGAATTACCGTTTGCTACCATTATACTACCATTAATTAAAGCGTTATAGTACCATTTGAATAACATACTACCATTGCACCATTAAAACAACCTTAAAAACGCTTAAAATACTATATAAACAAGCCTTTTACACCACAAAACTACGAAACTATTAACTACTAAACAAGCCCTATTACTGGGCTTGTTTTGTACCCATATACCAACGCTCTAAAATATTACTTTTTACTTTGGATGGACAGTTGGGTGGACAGTTGGGTGGACATTGCAATGCTTTTTTATACTATTTACAACAATATTAAACGTTTATAAAGATAGGTTTTTACATAAATACAATAAACTCACAATACTTAATAACAAACAATATTTATAAAAATAATAAGTATTTAATTGTAAATCAAACGGTTATGTTCGTATTTTAAAATACTAAATTTAAAAAAGTTGTGTGTATTTATCAATTGATCCTATTATCCAACAACATTTGCCACAATGTTGCCCGTGTTACTTTTATCCTGTACTATATTTTTTGATTCCAGAACTGCTATCTTATATTCGTACCCCTCAATAATTTTTTCTTTATCTCTAATAATTGACAAAAGTTCCTGCTCTCGACTTGAACTAATGCCAAATTCTGGCGGATCAATTTCTTTTTTAAGCATTGTCCCCTGAAAATCCAAAATCCAAACTTTGTTTATATTTTGATTTGCTTTACATAAATTATCTATAAACTTATCAGATACAGGTACTTTTTCAGTCATAATTTGTGATAATGACGATTTGGTGTAGCCCATTTTAGATGCTAATTCAGTATCATTATCAGCAAAGCCATCATAAATTAACC
>JAYVBR010000429.1:0-6023 GCA_043750395.1 Bacteroidota bacterium
TTTTTTTTATTGGATAGCATCGCTATCGAATAAAAAAAATCTGAAATATGGGGCAAAAAGACAATTTTGCAACCAATTGAAAAAAGTTTAAACCACTTCTTTGGATACATTTCAAAAAAATGGCCTTGGTCTAAATTATATATTTAATTTTACCATTTACAAATACAGATAATTTATCAATAGTACCAATCATACAGATAACTATTATAATTAAAGATATTTTTTTGAAATTTAATTTACATCTAGCTAAGCTTTCTTATTCTAGCATAGCGACTTTTTGATTTTTTCCTATGTTTCTATGTGGTTAAAATATATTTAAAAGACCACAGCCTTAAAAATTAAAAATTGTTAATAACTTTATTTTAACATCCATTTTTTTTAATTATTTGTAAGGAAAATTAGTCAGCAATCACCGACGAAACACCTTATAATACTCTGAAATAAATGTTTATCTAAAATTTTTAAAATAAAACGTTAAAAAAATTATTTTATTAACATTTAATTATCTAATTTTATGCCCAAATATTTTTCTTAAATTCTGTCCCAATGAAATTGAAAAACTACTCTTCCTTAATTATCGTATTGATTTTCAGTATTTTTACTGCAAATGCGCAAAAAAATAATCCTCAACAAAATTCCAACAGAGGCATTCAAGGCGATGTCAACTTTGTAACCAGAATTCCTGGAGCAGTTGGTGGCAAACTTAAAGTAAAAGGAGATTTAACATTAATTGGTAATACAATTATTGGTCGAGCGACTACTGCACCAATTTTTGCAGCAGGAAATCCGATTCCTACAAACTTGGCAGTGTTAACTGCCGAAGCAAATACCCCTTATAACGGTAATGGTAAAAATAATGATTTTAGTTTCGAATACATCGACATTGACTCTGACCCAACAACATTTAGTTCAAGTTCTGCTGATTTAATTATAAAAAACCTTCAAGGCACCAATGAATGTGTAAAAGTGGCTTATGCAGCCTTGTATTGGGCTGGATCTTATGCTTTTACACGAAGTACTGATCCAACACAAAACAATGTCGGAACACCTGCGCTTGATGATTGGAATAAAGTAAAACTAAAATTACCAACTGGTGGTTACATAGACATTACCGTAGATAAAAATAATGCTAATGTTGATGTTGCTGGGCAAGAAGACCAAGTAATTGTTAGAGATGCACCAGACCCAACCTCTACGTTAACAATTGGTGCTCCTTATGTTTGTTACAAAAACATTACCAGTTTAATTAAACAATTCGAAACAACATCAGTTGATGGTTCGGCAAATGGTACCTATACATTAGCCAACATGCGTTCAGGATTAGGCGAAAACTTTTATGGAATTTCGGCAGGTTGGAATTTAGTTATTGTTTATTCACATAAATCTTTACCAAGTAGGTTTGTAACTGTTTTTGATGGTTTCAAATACATTCAAGCAGGTTCGCCAACAATTGATTTTAATATATCTGGCTTCGAAACTGTACCAGCACCATTTCCCGTTAAAGCAAGAATTGGAGTAGCAGGTCTCGAAGGAGACAATAACGGCGGTAATGGTGGAGATAAATTTCAGTTTACTTCCCCAATTGGTAACACTAGTTTTGTCACCCTTAATAATGTTGTCAATGATCCAAATGATTTTTTTAACAGTACAATATCAACACCCACAACCGTCGGACCATTTGCTGCTGTAGCACTTAATCGAAATCCAAACAGTAAAAACACATTAGGTTATGATCTTGATTTAGTTGACATTGATAATCCATCGAATAATATTATTGCAAATGGAGCAACCAATGCAACCATAAGGTTTCCAGCATCTTTTAGCGATTCATACAGTGCATACTTAGTAACATTTGCAGTTGACATTATTGAGCCTAAAATAATTTTGACCAAAACCATTAGAGACGTTGCAAATTTACCAATTCCTCAAGGTTCAGCAGTTGCACTGGGACAAGAATTAACCTACAACATTACCTATCAAAATATTGGTAACGATAATGGAGCAAATTTCACAATAAAAGACATTTTACCAAATTTTGTTATACTTCAATCTGTTACGGTTCCTGCAGGTGTAACTTACACTAACACACCAACACCTTTATCTGCTGGGACTTTGTTGTTTACAATTCCAAACAATCAAGTGCTACAAAACAGTCCGTCTTTTTATACAATAAAGATAGTTGTTAAAGTTACAGAAGACAAAAGAGTATTTTTAGCAGCTTGTTCTAACATAATTAAAAACACAGCTTCGGCAAAGTACGCTGGAGTTTTAAACGAAGCTGTTATAAATGACGACAGCATTTCGTCGAACACTAATTGTTTAGATGATGCCACTTCGACCAATTTTATTGCTGGATTAAACAATGATTTACTTATCACAGAAGAACAACTTTGTGGGTCAACATTAACCTTGACTGCACCTTCTGGTTATCTTGGATATACTTGGACCAATCTTGCAACAGGTACAACAGTTATTGGAACTAATCAAACATTGGTAGTCAATGCACCAGGAAGTTACAATGTTTTTTGTAATATAGGAAGTCCTTGTTACCCAATAAATATTCAATACAATGTTACACTTTTTGCAGCAGGAAATATTCCAAATCCAGTAATACCCTACTCCGACTACCAGTTGGCACCCTGTATAAGTGGCACCGATCGTGGCGTTTTACCAATTATTAATCTTTGTGGCAACGTAAAAAGACTCATTACTCCAAATATTGCCAATGCAACATTTACGTGGCAAAAACTAGTCGATGGCAGTTGTCCAGACATACCGCTTTGTCATGCCGAAAACCCAATTGTTGGGCCACCTTGTCAATGGAATACGGTCGCAACAACAACTACTTTCGAAGTAGGATTCGCAGGCGAGTACAGAGTAAGAATTCTTTTTCAAGGAGGTTGCGAGCGCACTTTTTATTTTAAAGTTTTTAAAAGTAATTTGGTTCTAGACGCCACAGTTAGAAATATTTCTTGCGAAGTTACTGGTCGAATTATAGCTTCTGGAATGCCACCAACTGGTTATGAATATAGAATTGTTGGCCCTGTTACAATTCCAATTTCAGGTTGGCAACCAAGTCCTATTTTTGTTCCTGTGCCAACTGGTCCATATACTGTTTTTGCACGATTAATTCCAACACCAGCAGGAAGTAACCCATTGCCAGGTGCATGTATTTATGAAAAAAACGTATTTGTTCAAAACATAAGCAGTGGTTTTTTGGTTTCGACAGTTGTTACCCAACCACTTTGTAACGGCGACAACGGAAGTGTTCAAGTTCAAATTGGTGGTGCAACACCTCAATTTACTTATAAAATTTTTAAAAAAGGAACACCTAACGTTTTGTTATATACATTTGGTCCAACCAATAATGTTACATACAATTCTCCACAATTACCAGCAGGAATTTATATAGTTAACGGCTCTAATCAAGATGGTTGTTCTCAAGACAGAGAAATAGAAATAAAAGACCCACCATTATTGTCATTAACAGCAAGTTTAACTACAGCGGTTACTTGTCAGCCTGGTTTAATAACCTTGACACCAGTTGGCGGCACAGGACCATTTACCTTTACTTATAATGGAAGCCTTCCAACGAACAGTCAGTTAGTAATTCCAGTTCCAGTTCCAAATACTGGTGCTCAACAAACAATTGATTATTCTGTAGAAGTTACCGATTATAATAACTGTACTGCAAACACGGTCATATCAGTACTTACACATCCAGAGCCAGTTGTTACCGCTACCAGAAAAAACATTTATTGCTACGGTAATTTATCAGGCGAAATAAATTTCAATTTGGTATCTAATCTTGGGGGTTATGTTTTGTCTTACGGAATTAATGGACTTACAGGTTCATTTCAATCGAGTAATTTATTTACAGGATTAGCAGCAGGAACTTACAAACCAGTTATTCGCTATTCGTACCCAACTATTGGTAATGTAGATTGTTTTATAGAATTGCCAGCATTGATTATTACCGAACCAGCTTTTGGATTGATTGCCGTTGCCGGAGTTTCTGAATTGGCGGGTTGTGGACCAGGAAACACAGGAAAAGTAAGAATTACAAACCCACAAGGAGGAACGCCATTTGCAGGAGGTACTTATTTGTATTACTTTAATACACCACCTCCAGCATTGCCAAACCCTTTTGTTGGCGTTTTTAGCACAACTGGTTCTCAAACTTCAAACGAAGCTTATTTGGGTGTTGGACCTCACACAATTTATATTCAAGACGCATCTGGTTGCAGTTTTCCTATGAACATTAAATTAGATCCACCACCTACACCACCGACTTTGAGTGATCCAATAACTGTATATAATTGTGATGGAACTGCAACAAGTACTGTAACTGTTAACAGTAATGGTGGTAATTTTACTTATGAATATTTTTTAAATAATTCTACTACACCAAACCCTGGTCCAAATCCAAATGTATTTACAGGAATTCCTTGTAGTGCGACTACACAATCTATAAAAGTTAATTACACAGCGATTAATATTCCTACTTTTAGCGATTTATTGACTGAAGATTTTGGCGTAGGTAGTTACACAACTTCTCCAGGAATTAATCCTGCATATTGTTTCGAAAGGCAAGTGGTTGCCACACAATGTAAAAATAGCACATTAATTAATGATGGTGACTATGCGGTAACAACTGTCATAAACCCAACCTATGCTGGTGCGTGGACTCCTCAAGCCAAAGATCATACTAATCCTTTGACTCTTGGTGGTAGATTTTTATGTGTAAACATCGGTGGAACTGCTGGAGTTGGAGGAATTTTGTATAGTAAGAAAATTAATAGCATTTTACCAGGTCAAAACATTAAAGTTTCATTATGGTATATGAATTTACTGATAATTGGAAATACACAACCCAATCCAAATTTAACAATTCAATTAGTCAAAGATTTAGGATTACCAACACAATCTATTATTGCTACCCAAGATACCGGAGATATTCCAAAAACAGAAGTTTGGATTAATAAAGTTATAACATTAAATCCACTTTTAAACTCCAGTTTAGATTTTGTCATCAGATCCAATAATAATGTAACTAGTGGCAATGACGTAATTATTGACGATATAAAAGTTTTCCAAGAACCTATAGCTTGTGCAACTTCGAAAACTTTTGATATAAATATTCCTTGTAGCGCAGCTTTCGCAGCTCAAGTTACTCAGTTTTCGAATGTGACTTGTTCTGGTGGCAACAATGGTACAGTAACAATTGCTGCACAGAATTTTAAATTGCCTTATGGATTTGATTATTCAATAAACGGAGGAACAACTTGGATTAATTCACAAGTTTCTCCTGTAACAATTACAAATACTGCAAACCCTATTACTGGAATTCCGTCAGGACTATTAACCATTTTAGTACGATATGATAATACATCATTACCTTGTACTAAAACCTTAACTCAATTAATCACTTCGCCCCCAGTTTTAAATGCTTCGGCTGTTCCAACACAAGCTAATTGTTTAGTTGGCGCATCGATATTAGCATCTGCAAGTGGTGGCGTTGGACCATATACTTATCAATTAGAGTTTGCAGCTGGTGGAATTGTGCCAGGACAAGCATTTCCGCATGCAGCATTGTTTTCTCCTGTTGCTGCAGGAAGTTATATTGTTAAAGTACGAGATGCCAACTTGTGTACCGACGACATAAATGTTCCGGTAGTTATTAACGCATTACCAGTACTAACAGCTAGTCTTTCGACAACTTCAGACTTGTGTTATGACCCAATAAATCAAGCCACAATTATTGTAAATGCACTTGGTGGAACAATTCCGTTTCAATATGCAATATCACCAGCATTTGTATTTGGAAATTCAAATTCATTTATAGTTAGTCCAGGAACATACACCATAAAAGTAAGAGACTCTAAATCGTGCGAAGTAACCGTTGGACCAGTCGTTATTGCGCCACAACTAACTTTGAATGCTACATTCGAAAAAGACATTACTTGTGTTGCAGCACCAAACGACAAAGCAAAAATAACAGCAGTTGCAACAGGCGGATTGGC
>JAYVBR010000430.1:0-6021 GCA_043750395.1 Bacteroidota bacterium
AATATTTTAGTACAAGAATTTATTAAAGAAGCTAACGGAAAAGATTTAAGATTGTTTGTAATCGATGGAAAAGTAGTTGCAACCATACAAAGAGAAGCTTTACCTGGCGAATTTAGAGCAAATATTCATTTAGGGGGAACGGCATCGGTTATTAAACCAACTCCTGAAGAAAAGAAAATTGCAATAAAAGCCGCAAAAGCTATGGATTTAAGAGTTGCTGGTGTCGATATTATTCGATCTTCTAAAGGGCCACTTTTGCTAGAAGTCAATTCGTCACCAGGTTTAGAAGGAATCGAAGGCGCAACAAACAAAGATATTGCTGGAGAAATGATTGCTGCAATTGAGAAAAATTTTAAACACAGATAACATAAATATTGTTTTGCAAAATAAAATCTCAAAAACCGTTGACTTAGTTGTTAACGGTTTTTTATTTGTTTCAAAACTTAAAATGAATACATTTCAACAGATAAAATAGTATTTCATCGAAAACCTTTTTCATTCGTCCTTTTAAAATGTCGTTCGTCCTTTAGGTGTTTTATAATATTTTCAAATGTTGCAAATTTGAAAAGTTAAATATTTCATTCGTCTATTTAAAACGGCGTTTGTCTATTTGCAAAAATTCAAGCTAAAAATAAATCTAATTTTGATAAAAATTAATACCATGAAAAAAACATTATTTCTTATTTTAATTTCTTTAAATGTTCAAATGTTTGCTATTGATCATACAACAACAATTACATCTGGAAGTATTTCTAGGGGTTTTGTATTTCACTCTAGTGCAACAACATTATCAACAATTCCTTTAAATTTACCTTTATTTATTGTTATGCACGGCGATGGTGGAAACGGTGAGGGAATGAAAAGTGGCACCAATTTCGATGCTGTTGCAAATGCTAATAATTTTATAGTTGTATATCCCAATGCAGTAAATGGATCTTGGAACAGATATATTGACAACGTTGCCGGCGATGCAGGATTAGGCAATCCAAATGCGCCAGATGACGTAGCATTTATTTCAGATTTAATTGATTATTTCTGTACAACATACAAAATAAACCGTAACAAGGTCTATGCAACTGGTCACTCAGCAGGTGGATTTATGGCTTATAATTTAGGTTTACAATTGCAAAATAAAATTGCTGCAATTGCCCCAGTAGCAGGAAGTTTGTGGGGCGAAAATACATTTGTAACCCAGAAATTCACATCAGGTTATGTACCAATTCCCGTTTATCACGTTCACGGAGATGCTGATAATACTGTAACTTATCCAGATACAAACCACACGCCAGTAGCTTGGCAAGAATGGCCGTTGAGCGGATTTAGCAATGCCAATTGTGGCACAAATACATACAATGCTACAACGATAACAATCACTGCAAATGTAAAACAACTTGATTTTTGTGCGACAAATAAAAAAGTGCAACTCATAAGGATAATTGGTGGCGGTCACAATTGGCCAAATGTTGCTGGTTATGATTGTGCAACGGCAATTAGTCAATTTTGCTTGGCTTATAGTTTAAATATTCCCGAAAGTTGTGCTCCTGCCCTTTCTAATAATGATTTTGAAGTATCAAATGATAAAATTGCGATTTATCCAAATCCGAATAGCGGAAATTTCGAAATTCAAACTTTAGAAAAATTCGAAGAAATTCAAGTTTTCGATATTTCAGGAAAACAAATAAAAACCGAAATCAATCAAAACAATATAAACATCGATGTGCAGAGTGGCATTTATATTTTAAAATGCAAATTCGAAAACGGAAATATTATTCACAAAAAATTAATAATAAAATAAAAACCTTATAAAAATGAAAAACTTAAAAATAATACTACTATTAATACTTTTTGGATTTATTTCATCAAATTCATTTGCGCAAAAAAAGAAAACAGCTACCAAATCATCCAAATCTTCTAGTTCAAGAAGCTCTGAAAAAAAATATGAAGTTGGCGGAAGCGTGAATATTGATTTTGCAAATGGTGGATCATCGACTGGAATTCAAGGTAATTTTGCCTATTTTATTGCACCCAAAACACAACTTGGAGTTCGAGTTGGTACGATTTTTCAAACAGGAGTTTCTCAATATACAATTGGTGGTTATGGTCGATATTTCATTGATGAATTTTATGTTGGAGCTGGTTTAAATTATAATATTGTTTCTATTACTGAAACACAATTTTTTGGAACTAAAATCGGAGGATCTTCTTCGCAAATAACTGGTGTTCTTGAGGGTGGATATCGAATTCCGATTTCAAATAAATTAACATTCGATACTGGAGCAAGCATTCAATTTGGAATTTCACCAGCAGGTGGCACTTTATTTGGAGTACGTGGCGGAATAGTTTATGGTTTCTAAAAATAAAAAAAAACTATGAAAAAAATAATCTTATTATTAATCTTTTGTTTTGGAATATCATCAAGTTTTGCTCAAAAAAAATCAAAAAAAGTTTTAAAATCAAATTCAAAAGATTCCAAAATTGAAGTTGCAATTATTGGAGGATTTGACATCCAAAAAGGAATCAATAATTTAAGCAGGAATTTTGCTAGTACCAATTTGTATGCTGGATATTTCATTAATCCAAAAACTGAAATTGGACTTCGTGGTTCTAAAGCATTTATAAACGAAGCTTCAAACTACGGATTTGGAATTTTTGGAAGACGCTATTTCAATAAATTTTATGGTGGTTTAGGAATAAATCTAACCAATTTTACAATTCCAAAAGCTGATGCTTTTGGGAACGAATATAAAACTTATCAAAGCATAAAATCAATTGGTTTAGAATCAGGATATCGATTTGCTATTTCTGACAATTTCAAGGTCGAGACTGGAATCAATATTGAAATGTCATTAAATAAAGAAACCAAAATAGATAAAACAGCTTATGGAATTAGAGCTGGAATAGTTTATGGTTTTTAAAAACCATCAAGAAGTTTTTCATGTTTTTTTACCGAAAAAGGTTTGACTTTATTCAAGTTAAACCTTTTTTATTTTGCCGTTTTTTATTTATTAAAGTGCGGCAATTACAGAAATTTCAATATTAACACCTCTTGGCAAACCAGCTACTTGAACAGTTTCTCTGGCAGGAGCATTAGCTTCATTAAAATAACTTCCATAAACTTTATTGATGGTGGCAAAATTATTCATATCCAATATAAAAATTGATACTTTTATAATATTTTCAAATGTCATTTTCGATGCTTCCAAAACTGCTTTCAAGTTTTCCATTACCTGTTTGGTTTCGGTTTCAATATCATCGATTATCAATTCCATCGTTATTGGATTTAACGCAATTTGACCTGATGTAAAAAGCAAATTTCCATATAAAATTGCTTGATTATAAGGTCCAATTGGTGCTGGAGCATTTTCGGTAATTATAACTTTTCTCATTTGACTTTTTTTAATATTTATTTTAACAATCGGCCATATTAACAGCAATTGCTAGTCCACCTTCTGAAGTTTCTTTGTATTTAGAATTCATATCTTTGGCAGTTTGCCACATTGTATTGATTACTTTATCCAAAGGAACTTTTACGTTTTTAGCATCGGTTTCTAGAGCCAATTCGGCTGCATTAATTGCTTTTATTGCTCCCATTGTGTTGCGTTCAATACAAGGTATTTGAACCAAACCACCAATTGGATCGCAGGTTAAACCCAAATGATGTTCCATTGCAATTTCTGCTGCAACCAAAACTTGATCTGGCGTTCCACCCATAACTTCACACAATGCAGCTGCTGCCATTGCACTCGAAACTCCGATTTCGGCCTGGCAACCGCCCATTGCTGCCGAAATGGTTGCTCCTTTTTTAAAAATACTACCAATTTCGCCTGCAACCATCAAAAATTGTTTGATTTCTTTTTCGCCAGCTTCGTGATTTTCTATACATAAATAATACATCAATACTGCAGGAATTACGCCTGCACTTCCGTTGGTTGGAGCGGTAACTACGCGACCTAAAGCTGCATTTACTTCATTTACGGCAAGTGCAAAACACGAAACCCATTTTAAGATTTGACGAAACTTAACTTCGGTGTTTCGAATGCACTCAAGCCATTCTTGCGGATTCGAATAATTGGCCAAACCAATCAAGTTTTGATGCATATCGAACGCGCGACGACGCACATTTAATCCACCTGGCAAAATTCCTTCAGAGTGGCAACCAATATTCATACATTCTAGCATTGTATGCCAAATTCGCATTAATTCTGAATGGATCTCAGCTTCTGAACGCATTGATTTTTCGTTTTCGTAAACAATTTCTGAAATAGATTTTTTTTCTTGAATGGTATAATTCAATAATTCTTCGGCATTTTGAATCGGAAATGGAAAAGCACATTTTATGGCGTGTTTTTTTTTGGCATTTATTCTTTCTTCTTTGACGACAAATCCGCCACCAATAGAATAAAAAGTTGAAACATATTCTAAATCATCATAAAATGCAGTAAAAGACAAACCGTTTGCGTGAAATGGTAAAAAGTTTTTATTAAAAACAATATCTTGCAGGAAATAAAATGGAATATTGACTTCATTTCCGAGATTTAATTCGTTCGAATCTTCAATATTTTTTATGATAGAAGCAATATTTTGAATAGGAATATATTCTGGATCTTGTCCCGAAAGTCCAAGCATTATTGCCAAATCGGTTGCGTGCCCTTTTCCTGTTAAAGAAAGTGAACCGAACAAATCGACTTTTATTCTATTTACTTTATTTAGAATATTATCGCTTCGCAATTCGGTTAAAAATCGTTCGGCTGCTCGCCAAGGACCCAGTGTGTGCGAACTTGATGGTCCAACACCAATTTTAAGCATATCAAAAACCGAGATACATTCTTCCATAATTATAGATTTTCTTTAGCAAATATAAATTTTTGAGTGATTAAAAATCAATTTAAATATTTTTAAAATGATTTGTTTAGCATTTTGATATTTCATCAATCAATTCTGCAACCAATCGACCTGATTTCATTGCGGCATTTATCGAACCGTTCATTAAATAATCTCCGCAAATAAATAAATTTTCATTGATTTGAATATCAGTATTAGTAACTTCATTTACAATATTTTCTTGGTTTGGCAGTGCATAATTTATTCGATAAACTTTAATCATTTTCCAGTTTTCGACCTGATTTCCATACCAAGTTTTGAGTTCTGATTTCATATTTTCGGATAAAATACAATCGTCTATTTCAGGAATTCCATTGCAAGAAACTGAAATTAAAACTTTTCCGTTTGGGGCATATTCATTAGAAACATTAGTCATAACTGTCAAATTATTAACCCATTTTTTATTTTTAGATGCGTTTAGAATAACAACTGCTTTTTTGGTAGGAGCAATCTTAGCTTGAAAATAAACATTGGTAACTTGATGAAAATTTTGTTTTGTTTTTGGTATGTAATCCCTAGCAAAACCTGTTGCTTCGGTAGCAATAATAATTTTATCGGTTTCAAAAGTTTGCCCGTTTTCGCAAATTATTTTATTATTTTCAATTTTAGAAACTTTTAAATTAAACTGAATTGAATTCTCGGGTAACATTGCCAATAATTGCTTAGGAATTTCTTCCATTCCTAGTTCTGGAATAGCTGCATCGCCCTCGGAAAACATTTTCATAACAAAATCGAACATATTGCTTGATGTTTTTAAATCATTTTCAAGAAAAATACCAGAGAAAAATGGTTTATAGAAACGGTCAATCATTTTCTGACTGAAACCATATATTTTAAGCTGTGAATTGGTATCGATTTCTTTTTGCTTAAATATTTCAGAAATCGAAATTTTCAATAATTTATTTTTTAAAAAAAGCGTATTTATTTTATCTTTAAAACTACCAACTGGAGCAAAAAGAGTAGAAAAAAGTGCCGATGGACGTCGAAAAGGATCAGCTATTTCGAATTTTCCACCATCATAAAGTACGGTTGCTCCCGGCAAAAATCGTTTTAGATTTAGTTTTTTATAATTTAATAAAGCTTTTGTTTCGGGATATTCTGTCAATAAAACCTGAAAACCTCTATCAAGTCGAAAATCGT
>JAYVBR010000431.1:0-13544 GCA_043750395.1 Bacteroidota bacterium
TTTTTCCTTGACGAATATCCTCGATGGCTTCTTCAATGGTATTGAGTTTTATTTTGGCGGTAGGCATATTTTAGTTTTAAATTTTTATAAAAAATTAATTAAAGAAAACACTTCCTCGATTGTATTAAGTTTCATTTTTTCTAATATTATTTTATTGTTTGGATATAATTTTTATAAAAAATTAATTAAAAAAAACACTTCCTCGATTGTATTAAGTTTTATTTTTTCTAACATTGTATTCTAAATTAAATCTATTTTTTTGTGAAATGTGAATTTGTGTTAGGGATAGACGGGAAAATCCTTTTTTATCTCGTTTTTTTCGACGAGATAAAAAAGATTGGAATGATAGCCCGACGGCTTTTTCTGCCGTAACACCCATATTTTATAATTTCTTTATTTAAAGTAATCATTATCTGTATTCTGCGATTGCTTCTTTTAGCATGTTGTAATTATGAAAATATACAAATATAAAAAAAGGAAAACCCACTAGAAATGATACTGTTATTCCAGAACCTATTTTTTTATTTAAAATAACTTCAATTTCTTGTAATTTTTTTTGTGAAAAATAAAGCGAAATATAGAATATAATGATAAAAATTAATAAGATAATAATTATAAATACAGCGCTTTTATTATTATTGAAAACAAGTGAGCCTAATATTGATAGCAAATAAATAAAAAATGTTATTCTTGAATAAAAATGATATTCATTTATTTGAGTTTCAATTTTTGAATATTCTAAATTATTTAAATCATTGGTTTCTAATAATGATTCTTGTGTAATTCCTCTTTTTTCTAAAATAATTAATGCTTTTGTTCTGTAATCATTAGAATATTTAAATTGCTTTGCATTTTTTACAGCATTTATTAAGACTTCATTCGATTGCTGATTCAATTTATTCCAATCTTCGTCATCTGAAATATTATAATTTGACAAATCAATTATTGGATAAAAAAGAGATGCTTTAGGTTTTATTTTTTCAAATATTTTTTGAATTGGAGTCAAAATTCCATCAAAATTAATTAACCCGCTATCGTTTGTTGCTCTATAAGTTAATAAAACCGACAATGGAAGTAACAAAAAAGTGGATAACCAACATCCTAAAAATGGTGGAATTCCGTTTTCTTGGGCTACTTTTTTTCCAAATGTATTTACAAAATGAAAGAAAATAAATATCAATACTGCAAAAACAATTGGCAATCCCAATCCTCCTTTTCTTATAATTGCTCCGAGTGGTGCTCCTATAAAAAACATAAGAATACAAGAAAATGAGATTACAAATTTATCGTACAATGAAATATAATGTTCATTTATATTTTTATTTCCATAATCATAGGTCAATTTTGCACCTTCTAAGAAGAAAATATTACTTTCAACATTACTTAATGCTGAATTTAAAATTTCTACTTTTTTTGAATCATCATATTTGTACAATAAATCATTTGATTTATTTTTAAATTTAACTTTACTGTTTACATTAATTATTCCTGTTCTTGGGTACATATTGTCCGAAAATGAAATCAATTCTTTTTTTACATTTTTACTCAAAGAATCAATTGTATAATTTAATTCTGATACGTTCAACATACTTTCAGAGTTTGTTACACTTTCATCGTTCAAATCAACATCGTTTAATTTAGCTAAATCAATGTTAATAATATCTGTTTTGAAGCTTGCTTTTGCAAATGGTAGTTTATTTCTGTCTTCATATTTTTTTGGAATAATATCTTCATAATAATATCCATTAAAGAGTTTTAATTTCAATAAATTAGATTTATCATTACCATATAATTGACCACTTTTTGCTTTGATTACAATTTTGTTTCCCTCGCCTTCAGGAGATTTTTGATGAATTGTTACTCCTGTTAAAGTATTTCCTTCCTCGCCAGATTTTTTATCAACTTTAATTGAGTAGGGACCAATAGTACTAAATTGTCCTTCGGCAATAGCCATTGCTGGTTTTTTTTGTGCTATGTTTTTTCGAAGATTTACAAATTTATAATCTGCATAAGGAATTACATTATTTGCAAAGAAAAATGCACCAATACTGAAAAAAATCATGAAAATTGAAAGATTTTTGAGTGCTCGATTTAATGAAATTCCTGCCGATTTCATCGCAGCAAATTCATAATTTTCAGCAAAATCTCCGAAAGTCATTATGGAAGATAAAAGAACCGAAAGTGGAATTACTAACGGAACAACACTTGGCATTTTATATAATAAAAACTTAAAAACAAGTTCAAAATCTAATCCTTTTCCTGATAATTCGGCTATAAATAACCAAACTGTTTGAAGTATAAATATCAAAAAAAGTATAATAAATACTGATACAAAAGTAATTATAAATGTTTTGAGTATGTATTTGTCTAGAATTTTCACTAAAAAATTAGTCTAATTTATTGATATAATATTTGCCATATTTTGCCACGTCAAATGTAAACTGATTTTTTGGCAATGTTTGATTGGTTTTGAAAGAATTAACAACCAATGTAGTTTTGGTTTTGTTTTTTCCAACCTCGATAATATTATAAATTTGTTTAGTTGCAACATCAATTCCTAACAAAATTTCTTTTCGTTGGTCTTTAGTATTGTTCGGAATTAACTTTACATATTGAATTTTTTTGCCTTTCAAATCTTGTTGAATATCCCACGCAAATTTATATCCTGAATTAAAAAAAGTCAACATTTTGTTTGGTGTAATTCCGTTTTCGTCTTTTTCATTGAATTTCGAAATCGTAACTTCTTCATCTTCTGGATTTATAGCATAAATGTTTTTTCCGTCGAACATTTTAGTCACACCCATGAGATTCAAAACATATTGATTGCCTTTAATAATAACGCTTCCTTTGCTATCTTGATTAATATTTTCTTTGGCGTTATTTAATGTATATTTAAAATCAATAACTATATTTTGATAGCTTTTAATTTTAGCGGTTACTTCATTTAAAAGTTTTTTGGCTTTTTTATCTTGCGCATTTGTTCCGAAAGAAATCAAAAACAAGAAGACAATAATTGATAATTTTTTCATTAAAATAAAATTAATTTTGTTCATTACTTAAATAAGAATCCAAAGAACTCAAATCAGAAATATTTACGTTTCTGGCTTTGCTTCCTTCAAATGGACCAACGATTCCTGCAGCTTCGAGTTGGTCAATCAATCTACCAGCACGATTGTAACCTAGTTTTAATTTTCTTTGCAATAATGATGCCGAGCCTTGTTGCGAAGTCACAATTATTTCGGCGGCTTCTTTAAACAATACATCACGTTCAGAAATATCGATATCTAATTTGCTTCCGCCACCTTCTTCTCCGGTAAATTCTGGCAATAAAAATGCGTCTGGATAAGCTTTTTGACCACCAATATAATCTACGATTTTCTCAACTTCTGGTGTATCTACAAATGCGCATTGCACGCGCACGACATCGTTTCCGTTGGTGTACAACATATCGCCACGACCTATTAATTGATCTGCTCCACCAGTATCTAAAATTGTTCTTGAATCGATTTTAGAAGTTACTCTAAATGCAATTCGGGCAGGAAAATTTGCTTTTATCAAACCAGTAATTACGTTTACCGATGGTCTTTGTGTAGCAATTATTAAATGAATTCCGATGGCTCGGGCCAATTGCGCCAGTCTTGCAATCGGAACCTCAACTTCTTTTCCTGCTGTCATTATTAAATCGGCAAACTCATCGACTACCAATACAATATAAGGTAGAAATTGGTGTCCAGCTTCTGGATTTAGTTTTCGAGATTTGAATTTATCATTATATTCCTTGATATTTCGAACCATTGCGTCTTTCAATAACGAATATCGGTTGTCCATTTCGATACAAAGAGAATTCAAAGTTGCTACAACTTTGGCATTATCGGTAATAATGGCTTCTTCTGTATCGGGCAATTTTGCTAAATAATGACGTTCGATTTTATTGAACAATGTCAATTCGACTTTTTTTGGATCGACCAATACAAATTTTACTTCTGCTGGGTGTTTCTTGTATAATAATGACGTCAAAACAGCATTTAAACCAACCGATTTTCCTTGACCAGTTGCTCCAGCCATCAACAAATGGGGCATTTTTGCTAAATCGACAACAAATGTTTCGTTCGAAATTGTTTTTCCAAGGGCTATTGGCAATTCCATTTCGGCTTCTTGAAATTTAGCCGAACCAATTACCGATTTCATCGAAACCATTGTTGGATTTTTATTAGGAACCTCGATTCCAATTGTTCCTTTTCCTGGAATTGGCGCAATAATTCTGATTCCTAAAGCCGACAATGACAAGGCAATATCGTCTTCTAAACTTTTAATTTTAGAAATTCGAATTCCTGCTTCTGGAACGATTTCATACAAAGTTACCGAGGGACCAACTGTAGCTTTTATATGTGCAATTTCTATTTTGTAATTGCGAAGCGTTTCAACAATTCGGTTTTTATTTTCTTCTAACTCTTCTTGGTTGATGGTTATTCCGCCAGTATTATATTCTTTTAGTAAGTCTAATGTCGGAAATTTATAACCCGATAAATCTAATCTTGGGTCAAATAATCCAAAATCGGCAACCAATCTCGAAGCAAGATTTTCTTCGACAATATCTTCTTCTTCAACTTTTTGAATTTCTAAGATTTCTTCTTTTATATACAGTTCTTCAGGTTCAACATTAGAAACTTCCATCGCAACATCTCCTTGAGCAACTTCTAAAGGCATAGATTTTAGAGTTGGTTCCATATTAATTTCTGACGAATTCGAAATTGTTGGTTTCAAATCGTCTTTATTAATTTCAAATTGCGATGGTTTTTTCAGAACTGGTTCTTCATCTTCATCATAATCGTCGATTGCAAATTCTTCTAGATTATATTTTCCTTTTTCAGATTGGTTTTTAACTTCATTCAAATCATTCGCTAAATCACTTTTCTTTTTATCAAAAAACAATTTCATTCCTTCGGGTGTAATGTTTAATTTAAAAATCAAGTAAGTCAATAATCCTAGAATCAAAATCAAAATAGTTCCAGTTTTACCAACATAATCTTGCAGAAATAAATTCATTTCAAAACCAATTGTTCCACCCAATTCAGGCAAAGAAACTGCGAAAAAACCAAGTAAAATTGAAATTATAATAATGACAAATAAATCCCAAAACCAAGAATTTTTTAATTTTTTTAAAGAAACATTCAAAATTAAAAATGCTCCTGTCAAGAAAAACAATCGCACTAACAAAAAAGATGCAGCGCCAAAACCTTTATAAATGAATAAATCGGCAACATAAGCTCCGAATTTGCCAAGCCAATTTTTGACTACTTCGCTCCTATTACCTATTGTGTTTACAGCGCTTTGATCTTCTTGTCCATAAATAAAAAACGAAACAAACGAAAGTGTCATAGCAATTGCCAATAAAACTAAAAGACAACCAAAAATTAATTTTTGTTGCCTTGTTATTTCGAAAGGTTTTTTATCATCTGAACTTTTTTCAGATTTTTTTTCAGAAGCTGGTTTTTGCGTTTTCGCCATATTTTATAATTGTAATTTGCCACAAAGGCACAAAGTCGCAAATTTTTATTATTATTTTAATCAAATAAACTTAGGAACATAAATCATTAATCCAATCGCGATTGCTGTCATTGCTGCAAAAAAAACTGCTCCAGCGGCAATATCTTTAATAAAACCAATGCGTTCGTGAAACTCAGGATGAATAAAATCTGCAATTTTTTCGGCTGCAGTATTCAATCCTTCAATGCTGAGAACGAGTCCGATTGCAAGTGTTTGAATTAACCATTCTTCGTGAGAAATATTAAAAATAAAACCAGCAATTGTCATCAAGATTCCTAATGTAAACTGAACCATAATGCTGTGTTCAGTTGTTATGAGTTTTATTGCACCATTAAATGCAAAACCCATACTTTTTAATCTTCCTGTAAAAAAAGTGTTGTCTTTTTGAAATTCCATTCTTTAAATTATAGTGATGCTAATGCAGCTTCGTAGTTGGGTTCATCAGCAATTTCTGGAACTTGCTCGGCATATTTAACAATGCTATTTTCGTCCAAAACAATTACAACTCTAGAATGCAATCCTGCAAAAACGCTATCGGCAATCTCTAATCCATAATCTTTACCGAAATTTCCTGTATTAAAATCTGATAAATTTTCTACATTTTCAAGACCTTCAGCTCCACAAAAACGTTTTTGAGCAAATGGTAAATCTCTAGAAATGCACAAAACTTTTGTGTTTTGTAATTGAGAAGCAGTTTCGTTAAATTTTCTAACAGATGTTGCACATGTTGCAGTATCTACACTTGGAAAAATGTTTAAAACCAATTTTTTTCCAGTATAATCTGATAATGTTGCAGTTGATAAATCATTTTTTATTAATGAGAAAGCTGGTGCTATTGAACCTACTTTTGGCAATTCGCCAGTTGTATTTATTGGATTTCCTCCGAGTGTTATTGAAGCCATTTTTATTTTTTATTTAGATTCCAAAAGTAGTAATTATTTTTAGATTCACTAAGGGAATGACAAAAAATAAAAAAGCCACTTACAAATTAATGCAAATGGCTTCTTTTTTTTATCACTCCAGAATGGAGCCTAAAATTTATTCCTTAATAACCTTAATAGTTTTTACTTCATTTTCAGAAGTTACTTTAACCATATAAGCTCCAGTTGTTAAGCTTGACATATCTATTTTAGCAGTTGTATTGTTAACTTTAGAAGTTAAAACTTCTTGACCTAATAAATTAATTACTGAAACATTAGTAATGTCTTTATCATAAGATAAATTTAAAACATCTTTCACTGGGTTTGGATAAGATTGAAAATTATTAGATGAGAAAGTGTCTGTTGCTAATGCAGTGTTTAAAGTCGTAAAATTAAATGCAGAACAATTTATTGCTGAACCACCAGCATTTTTGGCTATTATTTTCCAATAAAAAAGTGTATTGGAACCCGGTACAGTTATACTTGCGGTTGTAGTAGTGTAATTTGATAAAAAATTTGTTGCGGCAGAGGTTGCACCATAAAAATAATCGTAAGATGTTGCATCAGGTACAGCATTCCAACTGAAAACTACTGGAATTGGTGTCGCAGTTGTACCATTGATAACACCAATTGCATTATTTGCTGGACTTACTAAAACGGCACAAGCAGGAATTACGGTAGTATTAAATGTTGCTGGGTTTGAACTCCAAGAACCTTTCTCAGTAGCAGAACAAACCGATCTTACCCAAACGTAATAAGAGGAATTGTTCATCAAACCTGTTAGAGAAGTTGTAACTATTCCAGCAGCAGTGTTTCCAGAAGCTAAAGTCGCAGCGGTTGGAGCAGTATTTATTGTTGAATAATAATACTCATATCCATTTGCTGGTGGTGTTGCGGTTGCAGTCCAAGAAATTGTTGAACCAGTAGGGTTTGTTAAAGTTGAAACGAGTGCAGTTGGAGGAGCGCAAGCTTCAGGTGTATCAACAGAAAAAGTATCTAAACCAATTCTATCAGAATTTGCACCTTCAGCACCGCCACTGGTTACAAAATATCTAAAAGCAAATTTAACTGATGTAGGTGTTGCAATTCCGGCAACTGTGTAAGTATATTTAGTCCAAGTTCTTGGATAAACACCAGCAATTAAAGTAGGATTAACATCAACTAACAAATTAGTAAAAGTTCCTAAGTCAGTTGAACCTGATGATGGATTTACTGTAAAAGCACCTCCAGTACTCATTCTAAGTTGTAATCTGTCTGGGTAATCAACTGCTGTTGTTGAAGTTGAAATTAAAGCTTTTCTTGTGTAAAAAGAAATTAAATCTCCATTTTTAACAGTAATCTCAGGAGAAATTAACCAATTACTTATAGGTCCACTTCCGCTTGAACCAACTGGTCCTGTAATTAAAGTACCAACGCTTGTATAATCAACAATAGCAAATGAAGATGCTGGTAATGATTGTGCACCACCATCAAAAGTAGTGGTAGGTGCGGCGGCAGGAATGCTCCAAACTCTGACAGTTGCGGGATTACTTTGGTTTGTTGTTTGCCAACCATCAGTTGTTAACCCTGCATTTCCCGTTGTAAAACCATAATTGTAAATGTTTTGGGCTTTAATTGTTCCAATGGAAACTAAGAAAAGCGCAGAAAGTAATAATTTTTTCATAATATTTATTTAAGTTAAAGTACAAATATAATGTTTTATTTAATTCAAACAATTTTTTTGATTAAAAAGTAAAATTTGAATTTTTAAATGATACTTTAACAGAATCTTAATTAAATTTTTAAATTTGCAGAAATTTAAATCTTATGAAAAAAATATTATTAATTGTTTTTCTATCGTTTTGTATTATTTCTTATCCACAATCAACAATTGAATCGAAAGTTATTTCAAATATTGGAACAAATTATCCATATCATTTTTATGAGAACTCATTTTTACCTAATGAAAATTTTTCTAATTCTCAAACAAATAAATTGTCTTTACCAAGTTGTGTAAATTTAATTTCTCCAATTAATGAGTCAACAAATGTAAATATTAATTATTTAGACCTTATTCCAATTCCTACAACAAAAATTTTATATACTAATTTAAATTTTTCATTAGCTAATAATGATCCTGATCCTACAACTGGACTAAAATTTAAATTTGGAACAAATATTTCAAACCTAACAAATTTTGGGACATTACCATTTTTAATGACTAATGTATCTGTTGGTGTTATTTACAATACAACATATTATTGGCAAATTATTCCTACTAGCATTCTTGGAGACGCAATTGGCTGCCCAATTTACAGCTTTACGACAGGTGTTTCTCCAGGATTCTGTTTCAATGGAGCATTAAGTCCAACAGAAACTTTTTCACCAACAATTTGTGATGGTATTACTCAAAATATAATTTCAAATAATGATCCATTAGGACATTATGCAAATATTAATGTTATTGCTGGTCAAACTTATAAATTTGAAAGTTCAGTTTCTACTGATAACTTGACAATTAGCGACCAAAATGGTATAAATATTAAAGTTTTTGGTACTTCTCCTTTAACAATGACGGCCACAAACTCAGAAATAGTTAGATTTTATACTCACATTAACAATCAATGTAACGAAACAATCACTTCAACAAACAGAATAAGAACTGTTGTTTGTGGAAATTCTTTAGCTTCAAATAATTATATTATTAATAGATTAGAGCTATATCCAAATCCAATTAAAGATATTTTAAATTTATCCTTTGACCAAAAAAAATATGATATTTCCATAGTTAATTATTTAGGACAAGAAGTGTTTTTTAGATCAATTACCAATTTCGATGCTATAATTGATATGTCAAATTTTGCATCGGGTAACTACATCGTAAAATTAATATCTGAGAATGAATTTAGAAATTTAAAAGTTATAAAGGAATAATAATAAATATTACTAAAAAAGCCGATTGAAAAATTTCAATCGGCTTTTTAAATTCAATTAAAAACATTCTAAATACTCTCAACCATAACCATTTCATTAGCATCTTTGGCATAATATACACCGTCAAACCCAAAACCAAAAATATTGTGAAAATCATTTCTATAACCCAATAAATCACCAATTTCTGCTAAATTTTCGGTTGTTGCTATTTTCCATAAATATTAATTTCTTGCACTTTTAAATTCTCTAGCGAAACAAATAAAACTTAAGAAATATAATTTTTTCTTAAATTTTTGTAATAAATAATTCACATTAGATTTTTTGGTTCTGTTCTTGAATTATGTTGGTATTTCAAACCTATATTTTATTGAAATAAAACCTCTTTTTGTCATTTCGACAATAGGAGAAATCACATAAATCAAGCAACTAATGTGATTTCTCCTATCGTCGAAATGACAAATTACCATATGAATTATGAAAACCTACAACTTTATAGAACATATCCATTTTTTTATCAATAATTTTAAAAAAAAACATTATTTTAGCAAAAATATTTAAAAATTTAAAAAATGAAAAAATTATTACTTTTATTACTGTTTATTTTATCAGTAAAAAATTTACAAGCCCAAGGTACTTGCGCAACTGCAATTGATGTTAGTACAAATGGAAGTTTTATTGCTCCAACTTTTGCTGGAACTTATCAAGTTGTTTGTTTGAGTTCGAGAACTGGTATTAAAGCAAGTTGGTACAAATATGTAGCTACTGCTGATGGTGAAGTTACTATTTCTTCTGATTTGCCAACAAATGATGGTATTGTTTATACTAATGACACAAGAATTTCTATTTTAAAAGGAACTTGTGGTGCTACTACGTTGACTTGTTTTGACTTTTCTGACAACGTTTCGCCGACAAATCTTTTAACCACATTAACATTTCCGGTAGCTGCCGGAACTACTTATTTCATTCAATGGGATAATAATAATAAAGTAGTAAATCCCGCAACAGCAGATTCTGTACTAGGTTTTCAATTTTCAGTTTCTTTTGTTGCAGGTGGTTGCATTCGTCCAAATAACTTAGGTAACTTTTTGCCAAATGAAGTTACAACGACATCGCAGACAATTACGTACCAAACAGCAGTTGGAGCACCAGCTAACTACGACGTTGATTGGAGTAGCTCAATATCAACTCCATCAGGATCAGGAACAATAGTGACTGGAACTGCGGGAACTAATCCAGCAGCATTTTTTTTACCATTATTATCGCTACCAAGTGAATCTAATTTTAGATATTTTGTTAGATCTAATTGTGGAGCAGGAAGCACAAGTGCATGGCAAGGTCCAAAATTAGGGTTTTTAGCCAAAACGCTTCCATATGTTTTAAATTTTGAAGACGGAACAAAATTTTTCACTGATGGTTTTACTGGTTTTGGTAGATATACTTCAACTGCAACTTCTAACCCGACAGGTATGGCTGATAGTCCAGATGGTTTTGGTAATTCAGTTTTCACTTCAAGTAATACCATCGCGATCAGTAACCGTCGTGGTTACACAAGAGGTATCAGTTTGGTAGCTGGCGAAGTAGTTACTTTCGATTTTAAAACAAAATTGTTTCCTTCAACTGGCTCGCCAATGACTTTTAATTTAACTGTTGGCAATAATCAGACAGCCGCTGCTCAAACTACAGTAATTGCAAATTATTCAGAAAATAACAGTTCAGCATTTACACCAAGAACTGCCAGTTGGACAGCACCCACAACTGGTGTTTATTTCTTTGGCTTTCATAATAACTCACCAATTGCAACAACAGCTGCAAATTTATACATAGATTCAATTTCAATTACATCGACAATTTTAGCAACAGATAATTTTTTAAACAACTCATTTTCAGTGTCGCCAAATCCAGCAAGTAAATTAATAAAAATTTCTAATATGGATAACGTTAATATCAATGAAATTAATGTAACTGACTTAAATGGTCGAATTGTTAAATCTGAAAAAGTTAATACTATTTCTAGTTTAGAAATTAATATTGAAGGTTTGACGTCAGGACTTTATTTACTTAACATGAATACAGATAAAGGTACTGTTACTAAAAAAATAATAAAGAACTAATTTTATTTATATTTTTAATAAAAAAGCCAAATCGACAGATTTGGCTTTTTTTATTCGGTAAATTAAAAATGTTATTGAAGATATTAAAAAATTTAAATTTTTGGCAGTATAAAATTCAATTAAAAATATCTTAAATACTCTCAACCATAACCATTTCATTAGCATCTTTGGCATAATCTACACCGTTAAACCCAAAACCAAAAAGATTGTGAAAATCATTTCTATAACCTAATAAATCGCCAATTTCATTGAGATTTTCGGTGGTTGCTATTTTCCATAAATCGGCAACTTTGGCTTGAATTTCTGGGTTTAATTCCCAATCGTCAATTCTGATTCTTCCTGCTTCGTCCACAGGAATTGTTGCTCCAGAATACAATCTTTTAGAAAACAAACGCTCGATTTGCTCAATACAACCTTCGTGCGAACCTTCTTCTTTCATTATTTTATACAATAATGATATGTATAAAGGTATAACCGGAATTGCAGAACTTGCTTGTGTAACCAAAGCTTTATTTACTGAAACAAAAGCTTGCCCATTTATGCTTTTCAGATTATCAGAAATTGAAAAAGCAGTTGCTTCTAAATGGTCTTTGGCTTTGCCAATTGTTCCTTTTCTATAAACTGCCTCGGTTAATGATGGCCCAATATAAGAATAAGCAACAGTTTTGAAACCTTCAGCAAGCAAATCGGCTTTTTGTAAAGCATCGATCCACATTGCCCAATCGTCGCCACCCATAACTTTAACCGTATTTTCTATATCGTCTCCTTCGCACGGATTTATAGAAATTTCTGAAACTTTGCCTGAGTGAAAATCAACAGTTTTGTTAGTATAAACTTCGCCAATTGGCTTGAGAACCGAACGGTGTAAAATTCCAGTTTTTGGATCCAATCGCACTGGCGATGCCAAACTATAAATCACTAAATCAATTTTACCTAAATCTGCTTTTATTAAGTCAACGGTTTGCTTTTTAATTTCGTTAGAAAAAGCGTCGCCGTTTATGCTTTTTGCATATATTCCCGCATTTTTCGCAGCTTTTTCTAATGCTGCAGAATTGTACCAACCTGGCGAAGCGGTTCGTCCTTCGGTTGGTTCTTTTTCGAAAAATACGCCAATTGTTGCAGCATTTGAACCAAAAGCACTAGTAATTCTAGATGCCAATCCAAAACCTGTAGATGCTCCAATTACCAAAACTTTTTTTGGTCCATCGATTTTATTTTTCGATTTAATGTAAGCAATTTGATTCAAAACATTTTGATTGCAACCATCTGGGTGAGCAGTGGTACAAATAAATCCGCGCATTCTTGGTTCTATTATCATAGTTTTATTGTTATATGTTGTAAGTTATATGTTGTAAGTTATATGTATGCTTCGAATAAAATAATTTATTGGTTAACTAAAATTAATGCCAATCTAATAATCAATTTTATCACTCAACAGTAATTTGTCATTCCGAAGGAATCTCAAATTTGTTGCTCAACTTTATTGAGATTCCTTCGGAATGACAAATTAATACTGATTAAAATTCACATCTATTTCCTTAATTCAAAAGCGCCATTGCGTGATTCAATGCCGAATCAGAAATGTCTTTTCCTGAAAGCATTTCGGCAATTTCTTTAACGCGTTCCTCTTTGTTTAATAATTTTAATTCAGAAATGGTATTGTTGCCTTCGGAATATTTAAAAACTTTGTAATGTTGTGTTCCTTTAGCAGCAATTTGTGGCAAGTGCGTTATTGCTAAAACCTGCATTTCATTGCTCATAGATTTCATTATTTCGCCCATTTTATTGGCAATTTCTCCAGAAACTCCTGTGTCAATTTCATCGAAAATTATGGTTGGCAATTTCGAATATTGTGCTAAAATAGCTTTTACGGCAAGCATAATTCTGGATAATTCTCCACCAGAAGCCACTTTTTTTAACAATCCAAAATCGGTTCCTTTATTGGCAGAAAACAGAAACGAAATTTCGTCTTTTCCGTTATTTAAAAATTGTTCTTTTGGCAATAAATCTATTTTGAATTTTGAACTTGGCATTCCTAATTGTTCCAGAATTT
>JAYVBR010000432.1:0-5995 GCA_043750395.1 Bacteroidota bacterium
CATACTGCAGAAGATGGAAAGTCTTACAAAACTAATTTCTATAATCTCGAAGCAATTATTGCAGTTGGTTATCGAGTAAACTCGACACAAGCGACTCAATTCAGGATTTGGGCAACCAAAACCTTGAAAGAATTTATAATAAAAGGTTTTGTTTTGAATGACGAAATGCTGAAAAATGGCAAAGCATTTGGTAAAGATTATTTCGAAGAACTTTTAGAGAAAATTCGCGAAATTCGTTCGTCTGAAAGACGATTTTATCAAAAAATTACTGATATTTATGCTTTATCGGCTGATTATGATAAAAATGATACTGCAACAAGAACTTTTTTTGCAACCGTTCAAAACAAATTGCATTGGGCAATTTCAGGAAAAATTGCTGCTGAAATGATTTATACTGAAGCTGATGCGAATAAAATTTTTATGGGCTTAACAACTTGGAAAGCTACTCCGAATGGGAAAATTCAAAAATCAGATGTTGTTGTTGCTAAAAATTATTTGAACAATGAGCATTTGCAAGAATTGAATCGAATTGTTTCTGCCTATTTGGATTTGGCAGAAAATTATGCAAAAAGACAATTGCTTTTAAAAATGAATGATTGGTCTGCTTTTTTGGATAGTTTTTTGAAATTATCTAGTTATCCGATTTTGATTGATACTGGAAAAATTTCGCAGTTAGAAGCCAAAATAAAAGCCGAATCTGAATATGAAAAATTTAGAATTATTCAAGATCGAGAATATTTATCAGATTTTGATTTAGAAGTTTTGAAATTGAATATTGATAAAAAATAAAATGTGGGATATCCGAAAATTTGCAAATGGAACAAAAAAAAATAGAAAATAAAAATAAATTTGGTTTGAATAAATCAATTAAATTTTCGATTTGGGTTACATTCATTTATTCAATATTTGTTTATGGTGATTTTAAATCAAAACTTAATTTGTTTGGTGGAAGCCCAAATGATTTTGCTGGATTAGGATCTTTATTTATAATTGCTGTTTTTATTATACCGTTCCTAATAATAACTTTTGGTAAAAACATAATTATGTACAATTTATTCAATTATTTCAAAACCAAAAAAAAACTATTTGCTTTTTTTGTAGGAATATTATTTTTAGAATTTAGTATTTTGCATTTCATTGAAACGCCATCAATTAAATATTATGAAATCGTAATAAAAAATGAATTTTTTAATAAGTTTTATTGTGAGGATTTGCCAATTAAATATAAAGAATACAAAACTTTAAGTAATCATTATGTTGATAAAAATGGTCTTAAAATAAATTTACTTATTAATAGCACAAACACCATTAAATACAGCATTATTAACCCAAATAATTTAATTCTAGAGACAAGAAATGACACCTTAATAAAATTATATAAATTAAATGATTTAGGTGTTATAACTGACAAATTTGATATAACTAATGTTTATGAAGATCAATTTTTTAATGGATATTTAATAAATACCGAAGAGGATTTTTATACAAATTGGGGCTTCGATGGAGATAGATTAAAAAAAAATATTGAAATTGAAAATGAAAAACTATCTTGGAATCAAACAGAGCAAAAAGATTTTTTTTTAAAGATAATTAAAAAAAATAATTTATACTTTATAGATGAAATAAATAACAATATCAGTCAAACAAAAAAAGACAGACTAAAAGATTATTACAGAATTTTTCATCTAGAAAATGGAAAATGGAAATATTTTTATTCCAACATAGATAGAATAAATTATTTCGATTTTGAATATGTGCAAAAAGTTTCCTTATCTTCCTTAAATTTACAAAAAACTAAATTTTATAGTAATATTTTTTACCATTATTCCAAATCGGAAGACGATATTCAAGAAGCTACTGATGATTATACAAATACAGAAATTCCAAATATTAATAAAAATATTCAATATCTTTATTTTCAAAATATAAGTCGAGATAATGATTTAATAAAAGGCAATCTTTATTATGATTTAATTGTCGGCAAGGATACATTGAAATTTAAAGAAAAACTAGAGTTAAGCACAGAAATTAAAAAATATCCAATAATCATAAACGACAAAATTATTGGATATTTAGACGAAAATCCTTTTTATTATTACAGCAACAATAAATTGAATTTTCAGTTATTTACGAATGATTTAACTATGGTTTACATCATAAATAATTAAATAAATTTATTGGTTATTTTATTATATATTTATACCTAAAAAAACAAGAAAAACGAAAAATCATTCAATATATGAAAACAAGAGATTACGTTTATTACGATTACACAAAAAGTTTGTGTCCAGAATGTTTGCACACAATCGACGCAAAAATTGTGTTTCAAAATGACAAAGTTTGGATGCTGAAACATTGCAAAACCCACGGCGAAAGCAAGGTGATGATTGCCGATGATGTAGAGTATTACAAACAAATTCGAAATTACAACAAGCAATCGGAAATGCCACTGAAATTTAACACAAAAGTGCATTATGGTTGCCCATATGATTGTGGACTTTGTACCGATCACGAGCAACATTCGTGCCTTACGGTAATTGAGGTTACAGACCGATGCAACTTGTCTTGTCCGACTTGTTATGCTAGTTCTGGACCAAATTATGGTCGCCATAGAACTTTAGAAGAAATCGAAAAAATGTTTGATGTTGTGGTGGCAAATGAAGGCGAGCCTGATGTTGTTCAAATTTCGGGCGGCGAACCAACTGTGCATCCCGATTTTTTTGCGATTTTGGATATTGCCAAGTCAAAACCTATTAAACATTTGATGGTCAACACGAACGGAATTCGGATTGCGAAAGACATTAAATTCGTAGAAAAACTGGCGAGTTATATGCCCGATTTTGAGTTGTATTTGCAATTTGATAGTTTTGAAGCCGATGTTTTAGAAAAATTGCGTGGCGAAGATTTAACCGAAGTGCGACGAAAAGCAATCGATAATTTAAACCAATTTAATGTTTCGACAACGTTGGTTGTAACTTTGCAGAAAGATTTGAATGACCACGAAATTGGAAAAATAATAGAATATGCTTTGACGCAGAAATGCATTCGTGGCGTAACGTTTCAGCCAACGCAAGTTGCTGGAAGAAATAAAGATTATAACGATGGCGAAGGAAGAATCACGTTAACCGAAGTGCGACGCAAGATTTATGAGCAATATCCGTTGTTTACGCCACAAGATTTAATTCCTGTGCCTTGTAATCCTGATGCTTTGTGTATGGCTTATGCCCTGAAAATTGATGGCGATGTTTTCCCGATGACGCATTTGATAAATCCTGAAGATTTATTGAACAATTCGAAAAACACTATTGTTTTTGAGCACGATGAAAAGCTAAAAACCCATATGTTAAACCTTTTTAGCACAGGAATTTCGGTTGATTGTGCCGAAGATAGTGTTCTAGGCGAACTGATGTGTTGCTTGCCAAGAGTGCAAAGTGACAATTTGCATTATGATAATTTGTTCAGGATTTTGATTATGAATTTTATGGATCCTTATGATTTTGATGTTCGTGCTGTCAAAAAATCGTGTGTTCATATAGTTGATAAAAGATATAAAATTGTGCCTTTTGAAACGATGAATATTTTTTATAGAGACAATAAAATTGAGGAAATTAGGAAAGAACTAAATATGAATTAATTATGGATGGACTATTAACTTTTTTATTGTTTTTTATGCCAATGACTTTTATTGTTTCGTTTGTTGCAATGATAGCATCTAAAGATGAAAAAGTAAAAAAAAGAGCTAAAATTCTCTTTGTTATTACTTTTATTCTGCTAATTATTGGTGTTGGTACTTGTTTATCTAATATTGGCGGTGGCGGAATGCATTAAATAACTATTAAACCAATCATTTTAGAAAATATTTGTAATAAATTAAAAAAGTCTTTTTATTGTTGTAGCTGGATTTATTGTTAAAGCTGTGCATAAAAAGAATCAAAAAATTGAATTAATTATGGGTGGATTGATTATTTTGGGAATTTTTATAACTATGTCATTTTTTATTTCGATAATTACTCTAATTGTTAGTAAAGACGAGCAATCAAGAAAATTTGCTAAATTTGGAGTAATAATTCCTGTGATTATTGTAATTATAGGGTTTAGCGTTTGTTTTAATTCTTAGTAAAAGTTGAAATTATGGAAATGGATTATTTATTGGTAATGATAATGCTAATTGCAAGCCCAGTTATTTTTTTTATATCTTTAATTGTTTTAATAATTTTTGAAAATGCACAAAAACGACGAAAAGCCAAAAACGGAATGTTAATTTCGTTGGTTTTCTTTGTTATTGGTTTTGGTGCTTGTGTTAATTTAGCTTAACACATAAAAAATATGGATTTTATAGTTCAATTAGCGATTTTTATGATTTATGCGAGTCCGTTTGTGCTTGTTTTTGGACTTTATATCACAGCCTTTAACAAAGAAAAATGAAAATTATGTTTATCTTTAGTAATTGGTTAGAGAATAAGTTTTATTATTGGATTTGGTATTTGTTTTAGTTTGAGTTTTGGTGGATTTCATTAAATTAAATTTTATTATTTGTTTAAAACGTAATCTCAGTTTGTTTGTTGTTTAATTAGGTATTTATTTGTAATCAATAATAAAAAAAATACTATGGAAATGAATGATTTTTTATCAGGTTTATCGGGAGTTTTATTATTTGGAAGCCCTTTTATATTTATTGCTGGACTAATTGTTACTGCAGTCAATAAAGAAAAACGCAAATTGGGTTTGTATTTGGTTATTGGTTCTGTAATTAGTTTTATAATTGGTTTCGGAATTTGCTTGAATACTTTTAGTATGGGTGGAATGCATTAAGTGATATATTATGGAAGATTTTCATATCGTTTTGACGAAATTTTTTATTGTTGGAAGTCCATTTTTTTTTATTCTTGGACTTATAGTTACTGCAATTGATAAAAGATTTAGAAAAGTCGGGTTGGCTTTAATAATTGGTTCAGTTATCTGCTTTATTATTGGTTTTGGAATTTGTTTGAATAATTTTGGTGGTTTAAAACTTACTTAATAAATAATGATTTTATATTTTTTATTTGTATCAATTTGCATAATTTGTCTGATTACAGGAATTTTAATCATAATTTTTAGTCGAGAAAAACTAAAAACAGGAATTAATTTGATATTATATTCAGCAATAGGTTTTCTTATTGCAGTTGCACTTTATGATAAGTTTATTTGGCCTTTAAAATATTAAAAAAATGAAAAAACTAATAACTCTAATAATAATTATACTAATTTTTCTTCCAATGCTGTTATATTTGAATCCATTCGCTTGGGGAATGCGCAGAATGCCACAATACAATCCTTCAATAAAAACAAGCAAATTAATTGATGTTTTAAACCAAAAATACAATCTACAAATGAATATTGGCGAGGTTGTTGACACACTTTGGTATTTTCGTGATTTAGATAATAACAAAATCACCAAGTTAGAAAATTTCGAATTGAACAATTCAAATGATGATTCATTAATAAAAAAAGATGTTTTCGATAAATACGCATTAGATTTTCTAAAATCATTTGAACATAAAAAATATTTCGATTCATTAAAAGTTATTACAAATAATGATAATATTGTTTATAAATCTAAAATGAAATGATAATAAAAAAAATTTACGATCGAATAATTATTGTTTACCTTTTTATAATATTGTTTTCAATTCAGAATTATTATTTTTCGAAAATAAATTTTAATTTAAGTTTTTACGAACAAATTTTGGGTTTTGTTTTCGCCATTTCAGTTATAACAGTTTTAAGTTCATTAATAATTTTGACAGTTCAAACTACTTGTACCATTAACACTGACAAAATAATTATCAAAAAGGTTTTAAGGTTAATATTGAACTTGTTATTGTATTATTCAGTAATTTGGTGTAGTTTTTATTTAGGAAGTCAAATGCGATAAAATTTAGAAATTGTTGTTCTTACAAATAAAATAAAATAAATGATGTTTGAGTAGAAAGAAAAAAATATTTTTATCAAA
>JAYVBR010000433.1:0-2568 GCA_043750395.1 Bacteroidota bacterium
ATACTGGTGTGCGGATTGTTCCATTAACAACAGATGAAGAAGCAGACTTTAAAAAAGGAAATACGATATCTATAAATGCAGACAGGACATTAAAGCGAGGCGCAAGAAGAGGTTTGCAGCGTTTTAAACAAAGACGAAATGCTGTTTTGGAACTTTTTACAAATTTAAAATTCATTCCAAAAACATTTGAATATTCAGAAGTCGGTAAAGAAACAACATTTTGTTCCTATAAAACACGTGCAAAGTCGGCATCTGAACAAGTAACCAGAGAGGAACTTGTTCGAGTTTTATTGATGTTAAATAAAAAACGAGGTTATAAAAGTAGTCGCAAAGCAAAAACTCCCGAAGAAGGCGATGCAATTGATGGAATGAAAATTGCAAACGAAATTCTTGAAAAAAATATTACTCCTGGTCAATGGATTTTTAATTCATTAACAAATGGAGGTAAATTTATACCCGATTTTTATCGTTCTGATTTGCAGAAAGAACTTGAAAAAATAATAAATTTTCAACATCAATTTTATTCTGAATTTATCAATGAAAAGTTAATAGTCGATATTAACGGAAAAACTAGAACGCAAACTTCGCAACATTTTTCTAAAGTTTTAAAAATTGAACTTGCTGAAAATAAAGGAAGCCGAGATGAAACTAAAATACAACACTATAAATGGAGAAATGATGCCTTGTTGAATCAACTTGATTTGAAAATTATAGCATTTTTAATTACTGAAATAAACAATCAAATAAATCAATCAAGTGGCTATCTTGGCGCTATTAGCGATCGAAGTAAAGAATTATATTTTAACAAACAAACAGTTGGACAATTTCAATATAAACAACTACAAGAAAACGCACACAAACCGTTAAAGAATCAAGTTTTTTATCGCCAAGATTATATTGATGAATTCGAAAAAATATGGGAAACACAATCTAAATTTTATCCTGAATTGACAGATAAAATTAAAGCCGAAGTTAGTGATATTACAATTTTTTATCAACGAAAATTAAAATCTCAAAAACATCTAGTAAGTCAATGTGAATTCGAAAAAGGCCATAAAGCCATTCCAAAATCGTCACCGTTATTTCAAGATTTTAGAATTTGGCAAAATTTGAATAACATTGTTGTTAAAAACGAAATAACTAAAGAAAATTTAGAATTAAGCGAGGAATTAAAACAACAAATTTCAGATAAACTTCAATTTAAAGAAAACTTGAGTGATTTAGAATTAATAACTTTCTGTGAATTAAAAAAAGGAAGCCATTCGGTTAATTTTAAAAAAATTGAAGGCAATAGAACCAACAATGCCATTTATAAAGCATTTGAAAAAATACTTGAAATTGAAGGTTATGAAATGGATTTTTCTAAAATGAAACCACTTGATATTTTAAAATCGGTTTCTAAAATTTTTGGAGAATTAGGAATTGATATTAAAATTCTAACATTTGATGAAACAGTTCAAGGAAATGATTTCGACAAGCAACCCTATTATCAATTTTGGCATTTGTTATATGCTACAGAAGAAGATAGTACACTGAAAAAAAGTTTGATTGACAAATTTGGATTCAAAGAAAATCATATTCCAAGTTTGTTAAATATCAATCTACAAGCTGATTATGGAAGTTTGAGTGCAAAAGCAATAAAGAAAATATTGCCTCACTTGATGGACGGGCACCAATATGACGCGGCTTGCTTATTATCGGGTTATAATCATTCATCGTCATTTACAAAAGAAGATAATGATAATAGAAAACTAGATACTGAATTAGAATTAATCAAGAAAAACAGCTTACGAAATCCTGTTGTAGAAAAAATCTTGAATCAAATGGTTAATGTTGTCAATGCGGTAATTAAAGATCCAACAATGGGGCAACCAGACGAAATTAGGATCGAATTAGCTCGAGAAATTAAAGCAACTGGCGAACAACGAAAAAAAGCTACATCTGATATAAATATTGCAACTGCCGAACACGAAAAAATAAGACAATTATTAAGAACCGAATTCAAAATACCAAGAGTAACAAGAAATGATATTATTAGATACAAACTTTGGATAGAATCTGATAAAATATCAATTTATACAGGAAACCCAATAAAAGGTTCGGATTTATTTACAAAAGAGTATGATATTGAACATATTATACCTAAATCTAGATTGTTTGACGATAGTTTTTCGAACAAAACACTTTGTGAAAGGAGTTTAAATATTGAAAAAAGCAACAAAACTGCTTTGTCATTCTTAAAAGAAAAGTTTTCTGAAAAAGACTTTAAAGATTTTGAAAATCGAGTGAACGACTTGTTTAAACAAAAGAAAATTAAATATACAAAATTCAAAAAACTTTTAATGCCTGATAATGAAATTCCTGAAGATTTCATAGCACGACAATTGCGAGAAACGCAATATATTTCTAAAAAAGCTAAGGATATTTTATTGAAAATTGCTCGTAATGTTAATTCTACTATCGGCACAATAACCGATAGATTAAGAGACGATTGGCAGCTTGTTGATGTAATGAAAGAACTTAATTGGGCCAAATATGACAAATTAGGCTTGACCGAAATAGAAACTG
>JAYVBR010000434.1:0-2562 GCA_043750395.1 Bacteroidota bacterium
GTTGCGGATTTATTGCTTCAAAAAACAAATTACAGTTTTCGATAAAATTTTCATTGCTTTTTTTATTGAGATTATGAATTCCAATTAAGGCTTCAAGAAAAGCAACTTTTGACAATTCGCCAGTAAGCAATTCGTGTTGATGGCTATTATTTATTACATTTCCGAATAAAAAACCTGTTGCTCGCAAATTATTATAAAATGATTCTTGATCAAATTTAGTTTGATTTTTGTTTTTTAAATCAATAAAAAATTTATCGACCCAACCTGGTATTGATGGATTTATCATTTTTTTTTAAATGTTTTTTATTTTATAATTGCCGAACAAGCTTGTCTTGCACCAGCATTTCCTGCGGGTTGCGATGTAAAATCGTCTGTTCCAGCGTGAACTATTAAACCTTTTCCAAGAATATTTTTAGTCTCATCGGCGCAACCAATACACCACTGGTCGGTCGTTAAAGTTATTGATCCATTTCCATTTGCGTCGGCTGTAAAGTTGCCAATATCGCCTTTGTGGTATTCAGCTTCGTTCCATTTTCCGTGTTTTTTAAATGTTGGATTCCAATGTCCACCAGCAGAACTTCCATCAGCGGCAGCACAATCGGCTTTTTCGTGAATGTGAATAGCGTGAATGCCTGGACTTAATCCTGAAAGTTTGGCCAGAAAAGTAACTTTTCCATTTTTTTCGTCGAAAGTTGCAGTTCCAGTTACTGAACTTTTACTTTTAGATTCTAAATTTACTACTAATTTATTTTCTAGTTGAGATGAATTTATAGATTTACAACCCATAAAAATCACAAATATTACTATTATAGCAATGATTATTTTTTTCATAATATTTTTTTATAAAATTAAGCTTTTATTTTATTTAAAAATTAGATAATTATTAAATTTCAAAATATTTTTTTTGGGAATTGTTTTTAAAAAAATACGATATATTTGTAAATTATAAAAAACCAACCATAAAAACCATTAGTAATGAATTTTACAAAATTATTTTACTTATTAATCACTGTTTTGTTAACAAAATCTTTAATTGCTCAAACAAATAGTAAACTTAAAGACAATCAACCTTTTCAAAAAACACTAAAATTTAATGAAGTTCTAGATTCTAAAACGGCAATTGCTGAGTTTTCTAAGCAATTTAATTTAGGTAAATTCAATTCGTTTGATGAAAAATATACTAATGTTGATAATAATGGCGTAAAACATTCTAGACATCAACAATTTTACAAAGGATTAAAAGTTGAGTTCGGAACAATGATTATTCATTCTTTAAATGACGATGTTCAATCTATTAACGGAGAATTATACAATTCAGAAAATTTAAACTTAACGCCAGTTTTAACAAACACACAAGGTTTAGATTTAGCTATTGCAGCAATGAAAGCTACAAAGTTTCTTTGGGACAATCCCGAAGATGCTTTAGCGATGGATTATAAAAAACCTGTTGGCGATTTATTAATTTTTCCCTTAGTTAAAAAAGGCGAAATAAGATTGGCATATAAATATGATATATATTCGACAGAGCCAATTGCAAGAATAGAAGTTTATGTAGATGCAAATTCTGGAGAAATTTTATACAAAAATCCTGTAATAAAACACGCAAACGATTTTGTATCAAATGAAAAAAAGCAAGCGAATTTAAAAGATTTTTCGAATTTATTAATAACTGGCAATGCGGCAACTCGTTACAGCGGGGCAAGAGCCATCGAAACAAGTTTAGTTGGTGCAAATCACGTTTTGAAAGATTTTACGCGAGGTTCTGGAATATTTACTTACAATTCGGCTAGAACAACGGGTTATCCATCGACCAATTTTACAGATGTAGATAATGATTGGACAGCTGCAGAATTTGCAAATACGAATAAGGACAATGCTGCTTTAGATGCACATTGGGGCGCAGAAAAAACTTATGATTTTTGGCAAAATACATTCAACAGAAATAGTTTTGATGGATTAGGGGCAACAATAAAAAGTTATGTTCATTATCGAAAAGTTGCAGGACAATCTTTAAGCAATGCTTTTTGGAATGGTTCTGTTATGAGTTATGGCGATGGAAGCACGAATCCATTTACTTCAATCGATGTTTGTGCACACGAAATAGGTCATGCAATATGTACCTATACAGCTGGCTTAGCCTATCAAAATCAATCGGGTGGAATGAACGAAGGTTTTTCTGACATTTGGGGAGCTTGTATTGAACAATATGGTAGAACTGGTTCTTTATCTGGAGCAATTCTTCCCGCGGTTTGGATAGTTGGCGAAGATTTTAGTTCAAGTGGTTTGCGTTCGATGTCAAATCCAAATTCTAAAGGAGATCCAAGTACTTATTTAGGAAATTTTTGGGTTGCTACTGGCGATGAAAGTTCTTGTATTCCGGCAGGAACAGGTCAATCAGGTGCGAATGATTATTGTGGCGTACATACCAATAGTGGCGTTTTGAACAAATGGTTTTATATATTAACTGCTGGAGAATCAGCAACTAACAATGCACCAAATCCTGATACTTATAATGTAACTGGAATTGGAATGGCGAAAGCAGCCGAAATTGCCTATTTGTTA
>JAYVBR010000435.1:0-2549 GCA_043750395.1 Bacteroidota bacterium
TATATTACATCAAACTAATTAAATTTCTTAATTTTTCATTTTATCATTTGTTTTAATTGCGGTATCTAATAACCATTTAATTAGACTTATTTTACTGTATTGCATAAGACTAATTAAAGTTTTGTATTCTTCACTTTGTTTTTTGTTTTTATCCCAATCAATAAAACTATCCCCAAGCAGTAATTGACCTTTATGAACAATTTTAGATCTTATATCATATAAATTATTTATTATTGAATTTGCATTTGGGTCTGAGGTAAGATATTTATTTAAATATGACTTAAATTGTTGACTCACACCCCAAATAGGACCATCGCATTTAGCACATAAAAAGGGTGAATTTTCGATTGTTTTACAACTTTCACATTTCAAATGAATTTCTTTCTGTTTATCTTTAAATTCTAAAGAAGTCATAGTTTCAATACTTGAAATAAATGATAGAAATGCTAAACTTCTCATTTTATCTTTTATTTGTTGTCCATTGTAAATCAAAGTTACAGCAGAGTCGAAATATTTTCTTTCCATTTCATTCAGTAAAAAAAATGCTTCAAACATTGCATTTGTATATTTACTAATGGTTATTTCTTTATTTATGTCATCAATATTTGGTTTTTGAAAATATTCATTATGAATTTCCTCTCCTATATCTTCTAAATCTATATTTGTCAATTTATTAATTACAAGCCTTTTTTGCATTTCCTCATTGTAATAAAAATTCATACCCCAAGAGCTTGATATATTATTTTTTTCTTCATTAGGAATTTGAAGATTTAAAGTTTTAAACCATCCTTCTTCATTATCATAAATAAAAAAATTATGATTTGTAAATACAGTTAGTAGCCTAACTATTTTATTTAACCAATTATTCTGTAATGTTGGTTCAGGAACAAAATCCTTTAGGTATTCCAGTTCTTTCAGATTAAGTGGTTTAACTTTATCTAAATCAATCCAATATTCTAAAAGTATTGGATAATGAGCAGAATTGTCAGTAGTCAAGTCAAATTCTTTAGGCAATGGAATAATTTGAAATATATCCTTAAACCTATATTTTTTTTTCAATGGAGATTTACAAAATATGAGATTACAATGGTATTTTCTGTTTTTGGTCATAGTATCGTTTAAAGGTATTTTTTTGTAAAGTTGCCGCTAACGTCTCGTGGCTTGGCGTCAGTTGGGGATTTGATCAGCCAAATGTATCGATTTAAGACCGAACTTCCAAGTACAAAACCAACTTTAAAGTTTGCCTAAAACCACAATTGCGCCAAACCGCTGTTGGTGGCAGTTAATTTTTTATTTTTGTTCTATCTCGATAATTAATTAATTTTGAATACTTTCGTATTACTTCTAATATATCATCAATCGCATATTCAAGAATATCTAAATCTATTCTTTTTATTTTTGAAAAATCTTTTCTGTAAATATCTAGATAAGTTGATGTAATGTTTTTGTTTCTTTTAGAATCTAACTCAATATGATTAATATTTTCCCACACTATTAATTTTAAAGAAGAAAATGGTAAAACTGATTTCCTAATGAATACACCTTTCTTATTCATAACTACTCTTGGTTTATTATCAAAAAGATTAACCCAAGTTAAAATGCAAATAGTCGAAATTGTTAAAAAGGCAATCGTTAATAAAATATCAGGATTAAATTTTCTCCAATGAAATAAATTATTGGATAATTTATAAAACATAAAGTATGAAATTCCTGTTGTTATTATGATTAAAAATATTTTGTTCAAAAAATATCCTTTTGCTATTATTTCTAATTCTTTCAATTGTATAAGTTTTAAGATTCAATTCCGAGTATAATAGTTATTTTTCCTTCTTTAGTTTTATATATTTCAATTGAACTTAAATCCAAATCTCCAATATCGTGTCCCCAAATTCCATATTTACCATCTGTTTGGTTTCGGTTTATCAAACCAACTCTTTTATCAATTGGAATAGTTTTCTGTTTAGCACTTTTCTCTTCTTCTTTATAAATTTCGTGATATTTTTCACTTATTACCAAAACGAGTTCTTTTTTTGTGAATTTGTTTTGCGAATTTTTCAAAATAAAACTTGCAGGAATATTTAATGGATAATCAATATTTAGAGTAATTTCTGAACTTTCTATTACAATTTTTTCAGAATCGATTAGTCTTTCAATTTCTTTTTGAGGATTTTCAATATTAATCCAAGGAATTCTTCCGTCTTGAAAATCTTTTAATTGTTCTTGGTTTGCTTTTACGCTAATTTGAATCGTTTCTATTAATTCTCCTAATTCATTTTTTGCTTTATTTTGTGTTTCTGTCTCTTTTTGATTCAGCAAATCAACATAATTTTTCGAATTCTCTTTAGCAACTTTTTCTGTCGAATTTCTAAAATTGCAACTAATAAAAGTTGAAATAATTACTAATAAAATAAATTTAATCTTCATTTTCTGTTTTTTTTTGTTAATTGCCACCAACGTCTCGTGGCTTGGCGTCAGTTGGGGATTTGGTTAGCCAAATGTATCGATTTAAGACCGAACTTCCAAGTACAAAACCAACTTTAAAGTTTGCC
>JAYVBR010000436.1:0-5944 GCA_043750395.1 Bacteroidota bacterium
TCGTTCATTGTTACGTTTTTCATTCCAACAACATGGTTTTCGGACATTTCTAAAATCCTATCGATAAATAAAAATGGTGGTCGATGTGGTAGTATACTCATTATTTTATGAATATCCATCAATGGTTCTAGATTCAAATCATAAACTGGAACGTGGTTTCGCTGTTCAATTTTAATTAATTTAGATAACTTTTTGGCAAATTGTGTATTTACAAAATGACCTGGTTTATTGGCAATAACTTTTCCTTTAATTCTAACTCCAATTAATGATAAATCACCAATTACATCTAACAATTTGTGTCTTGCAGCTTCATTTGGGTAATGTAAGGTCAAATTGTCAAGAATACCATTTTCTTTTACAGTAATTTTATCTTTTCCGAATGCAATTTTTAAATTGTTCATTGTTTTTTCGGAAATTTCTTTGTCAACATAAACAATTGCATTGTTTAAATCTCCTCCTTTTATTAAACCATTGTCTAATAAAGATTCTAATTCATGCAAAAAACTAAAAGTTCTTGCATTGGCAATTTCTGTTTTAAAATCGTTTATATTTTTTAATGTTGCATTTTGCGTACCAAGAACTTTAGTTCCAAAATCGACCATTGTAGTAATTTGATAATCATCGCAAGGCATCACTAGAATTTCGCTTCCAGTTTCTTCATCGGTAAACGAAATATTTTCACGAACTACATAAAACTTTCTTGCAGCATCTTGTTCTATAATTTCGGCTTTTTCGATAGCATTAACAAAATGTATAGACGAACCGTCCATAATTGGCAATTCAGATGAATCGAGTTCTATAATAACATTATCTAAATCACAACCTACAAATGCTGCTAAAACGTGTTCTGGAGTTTGAATTTTAACGCCCAATTTCTCTAAATTCGTGCCTCGTTGTGTATTTACTACATAATTGGCATCGGCTTCGATGATTGGTTGTCCTTCTAAATCTGAACGAACAAACGAAAAGCCATTGTTAATTGGTGCTGGTTTGAATTTAACATTTACTATTTTACCAGTATGTAATCCTACACCTGAAATTGAAATTTCGTTTTTGATGGTTTTTTGCTTAACCATAGTTTATGATTTATGTTTAATTGTTTTTTTTAATTCTTCTAATTCGGATACAATTTTAGGTAAATTTTTGAAATGAACATAGGATTTTGCAAAATCATTGTAAGAAAATGTTGGACTTCCTTGTAAAATCTCGTTGTCTTTGATATTTCTTCCTACACCAGATTGCGCTTGAATTCTTACATTATCGCCAATTGTTAAATGTCCAGCTATTCCAACTTGACCTCCAATCATGCAATTTTTACCAATTTTGGTTGTTCCTGCAATTCCAGTTTGTGCTGCAATAACTGTATTTTCGCCAATTTCTACATTGTGTGCTACTTGAATTTGATTGTCTAATTTTACACCTTTTCTAATTATTGTTGAACCCATTGTTGCTCGGTCAATTGTTGTGCAAGCACCAATATCTACATTATCTTCGATAATTACGTTGCCAATTTGTGGAATTTTTGTGTAACTTCCGTCCGGTTGTGGTGCAAAACCAAAACCATCTGCTGCAATTATTGCTCCAGAATAAATTGCACAATTGTTACCAATTTCGGTTTCTGAGTGAATTTTAGCTCCTGCAAAAATAGTCACATTATTACCAATAATTACATTATCACCAATAAAACAATTTTGATGAATTTTTACATTGTTGCCTAAAACTACATTTGTACCTATGTAAGAAAAACTTCCTAGATATAAATTTTCGCCATATTTGACGTTTTCCGAAATGATAGTTTGGATTTCTATTCCTGATTTATTATTTTTGGCTTGGTTGTAAAACTCTAATATTTTGGCGAATGCTCCATAAGCATCTTCCACTTTAATTAATGTAGTTTTGATTTCTTGATCTGCAACAAACGTATTGTTTACAATAGTTACCGATGCATTTGTAGTATAAATATAGTTCGTATATTTTGCATTGCTTAGAAAAGTAAGCGAACCTTCAGAACCTTCTTCTATTTTAGATAATTTGTAAACCTCAGCATTTGGGTTACCAACAACTTTGCCTTCAAGAATCTCTGCTATTTGCAATGCTTTAAATTTCATCTATGCAAACATAAATAAAATTGCTTTAATTTACAATATTTTTTTGCCACAAAGTCTTAAAGACTCAAAGTTTTTTAATAAAATAATTTAATTAGATAAATGGACTTAATAATTAAATATTGTTAACATAGTCTTTTACTTAAAGCATAATTTTATTTTAAACTAAATTTTTGGGATAACAAATATAATATTTAGTTACTGCTTTGGATAATGCTTTTAAATTCAATTGGTCAGAGGCTTCGACAACATCTTCGACGGTGTTGTTTTTCATTAAAATTCTTATTGGTTCTGAGACTGAACTGTATGCTTGATTAATAATTTTTCCTTTAAAAATAAAATAATTGGCGTCTTGAATTGATATATTTTCTTGTTTTGAAAGTTTTTCTAATAAATCATTTTTATCATCGCTAGAAATTTTTTCTGGACTTAATTTTATTTTTAATAAATCTCTATTGATTATCATTTTTGATAATGAACTAAGAATAAAATCATCGTTAGTTTGCCAATATTTTAATGCGCTAATAATATCAAAATCATCTAATTGTGCAAATTTATCTAAAGTATAATCATCAAACGAATCTAATTCAACTTTATTGTGCATAAAATACATCAATGGTTCGCTACAGTTCAAAAAGATTCCTTTAAGAGTTAATTCTTTGGCACGTTTTAAGATTTTCGTCAATATTAATTCGGCAACCAAGCTTGTTTTGTGCAAATAGGCTTGCCAATACATCAATCGTCTTGCCATCAAAAATTTTTCGACCGAATAAATTCCTTTTTCTTCAATTACCAAAACATCGTCAACGACATTCATCATTTGAATTAATCTTTCGGAATTGATGTTTCCTTCATTCACACCTGAATAAAAACTATCTCGTTTTAAATAATCCATTCTGTCCATATCTAGTTGACTAGAAATGAGTTGTAACATAAATTTTCGATTGTAATCGCCTTTAAAAATTTTAATTGCTAGAGTTAATTTATTATCAAATTCAACATTTAATTTGTTCATAAAAAGCAAAGAAATCGATTCGTGATTGACTTCTTCGACAATGCTGTGTTCCATTGCGTGCGAAAAAGGTCCGTGCCCCATATCGTGCAAAAGTATTGCAGTTAATAATGCGTTTTCTTCATCATTACTAATTAAAACTTGTTTGAAACGCAAAACTTCAATTGTTTTTTGCATTAAGTGCATACAACCCAACGCGTGATGAAATCTTGTGTGTGTTGCTCCGGGGTAAACTAAATAAGACAACCCCATTTGAGAAATGCGACGCAATCGTTGAAAATAAGGATGTTGAACCAAATCGTAAATTAATTCGTTTGGAATGGTTATGAATCCGTAAATTGGATCATTTAAAATTTTTCGTTTGTTGATTTGAGACATTTATTTTTTAAATTTCTTTGAAATAAATACTAAATTTTTGCAATTTCTTTTATTTCTTCAATAATTTTAAATGCTAAATTATCTGCGAGTTCTTGGGTAAAAGCTTCGGTATAAATTCTGATAATTGGTTCTGTGTTTGATTTTCTTAAATGAACCCAATTTTCTGCAAAATCAATTTTAACGCCGTCAATTGTTGTAATATTCTCTGATTGATATTTTTTGGTCATTGCTACTAAAATAGCATCAACGTCGATTTGTGGAGTCAATTCAATTTTGTTTTTACTCATAAAATATATAGGATAACTGGATCTTAACTCAGAAACTTTCATTTTTTTATTTGCCAAATGTGTTAAAAACAAAGCCACACCAACTAAACTATCGCGACCGTAATGCAATTCTGGATATATAATTCCGCCATTGCCTTCTCCGCCAATAATTGCATTATTTTTTTTCATTAATTCAACAACATTCACTTCGCCAACTGCGCTTGCTTCATAAGTAACGCTATAAGAATTAGTTACATCTCGCAATGCACGTGAAGATGACATATTAGAAACTGTATTTCCTAGAGTTTTACTCAAAACAAAATCGGCACAAGCAACTAAAGTATATTCTTCACCAAACATTTCGCCATCTTCACAAACAAATGCAAGTCTGTCAACATCTGGATCGACAACAATTCCTAAATGTGCTTTTTCTTTGACAACCAGCTGTGAAAGATCTGTTAAATGTTCTTTTAATGGTTCAGGATTGTGAGGAAAATGTCCGTTGGGTTCGCAATATAATTTTACAACCTCTACGCCCATTAATTCTAATAATTTTGGAATAATAATTCCACCAGATGAGTTTACAGCATCAACAACAACTTTAAATTTTGCTGCTTTTATTGCTTCAATATCTACTAATTGTAGATTTAAAACTTCATCAATATGAATATTCATATAAGCATCATTAATAGTAATTTCTCCTAAATTATCAACATCAGAAAAATCGAATGCATCATTTTCGGCAATTTCAAGAATTTTTTCGCCTTCAATTCCGTTTAAGAATTCTCCTTTGTGGTTTAGCAATTTCAAGGCATTCCATTGTTTTGGATTGTGCGATGCCGTGATAATAATTCCACCATCGGCATTTTCTATTGGCACTGCAACTTCAACAGTTGGAGTTGTTGATAATCCTAAATCAATCACATCTATTCCGAGACCTATTAATGTGTTAATAACTAAATTGTGAATCATTGGTCCAGAAATTCTAGCATCTCGACCAATAACAACTTTTAGTTTTGATTCAATATTGTTGTTTTTTGTTTGTTGCTTTAACCAAGTTCCATAAGCTGATGCAAATTTTACAGCATCGAGTGGCGTTAAATTATCGCCGACTTTTCCGCCAATTGTACCACGAATTCCTGATATTGATTTTATTAATGTCATTTTATTTTAATTTGATATACAAATATAGAAAAGTTGTTAGTATTTTAGTTTTTCAATTAATAAAAATTCAATAAAAAACTACAACCAACTAAGATTGTAGTTTTTTATTTAGAATATTTATTTAAATTATTTATTCAAAACATGATATTCAATCAAACCATCAATTGGTCGACGCAATACGTTTCCGATTTTGATTTTGTGTTTTGTTAAAACCTCTTCTAATTCTTCTTTTAAATAAAATGCAATCGAACCAATAAAATGAACTGGAACTTCTTGATAATTATTGAATTGTTTGATATAATTTTCTACAAAACTCTCCATTTCTTCAATAATGTATTTTTTGCAGAAGTCTGTGTGTTTGTGTTTTATTAAAAACTTAGCAAATGTTGCCAAATAAGCATTTGGATTTGGTTCTTTGTACAAATTATTTTTTACAGGATCGGGATCAACATTATAGGTAGTTTCGAATTCTTTTGCTAAATCGGCTGGCATTTTATTGAAATAATAACCTCGCAATAAATGGCGTCCAAAACGGTTTCCAGAACAATCGTCCATAGCGATGTAACCCAACGATTGTACTTTTTGGTGCAAAACTGTTCCGTCAAAATAACTGCAATTAGATCCTGTTCCAAGAATACAAACTATTGCTTTTTCGTTTTTTGGCGTTGTGGCATAAACGGCTGCATAGGTATCTTCGTGAACGGTGACTTTTGCATTTAGAAAATAGTTCTGGAAAACTTCGGTTAAGAAATTTTTCATTCTATCGGTGCCACAACCTGCCCCATAAAAAAACAGACTATCGACTTGTTTGGCGTTATGCGAAATGTCGAAACGCTCGTTTAATCGTGAAATTATCTCTTCTTTATTGAGAACTTCTGGGTTGAGACCCAATGATTGTGTGGTAAACAATACTTTTCCAGCATCGTCAATTGCAATCCAATCGGCTTTGGTTGAGCCGCTATCTACGAGTAGTTTCATATTAGACTTTAGATTTGGGATTTTAGATATAGTATTTAGAC
>JAYVBR010000437.1:0-13406 GCA_043750395.1 Bacteroidota bacterium
CCTGAATATCAGCCATTAAAATTATTTTATTGTCTTTTTCAGTCATAAATTCGTGTCATTTTTTCTGACATAAATGCATTTGTGTCACTTTTACTGACATATAATGGTTTGTGTCATTTTTACTGACACAAATATATTGTTTTTTTGCAACGAAATGCAATTTTAGATAGAGAAATTGGTATTAAAATATTGCCATTGACTTTAATCCTCTTCGATTTCGAATTCAGCATCTTTTTCCCAAATTTCCATTTCGCAAGGTTTGCAGTTGAATTTTAGTTTGTATTCTAATTCGCCTTGCTTTAAAACCAAAGGTTCTTTAAGCTTGGTTTCCATTGTGTTTTTATGGTATTTTGGACATTTTTCAAGTTCGTATTTTATGCAATATTTGGTAGTCATAACTCTTGATTTGCCAGGATCCCATTGCAATTCGAATGCTTTTTCTATTTCAGTAACGCCATGTCTTTCATAAAATTTTCTTGCGGTTTTATTGGCTACATTATACATAAAATCTAGCTTAGTTTCTGGATACGCGTGCGATGTTTTTTTGATTTTGTATTCCTTGCGTTTGTAGTTTTCAATTCGAATTGATGTCAATTTATCAAAAACCAATCTTCGCATTTCGTTAATTTTAGAAATTGGCATAAACCAGTTTTGCGAGAAAACTACATCAATTTCATCGACAGTAAATGGCGTGAAACCAGTTTTTGCCAATTGAATTTTAATGTTTTCCGCAATCGATTCATTATTTTTGGTTACTTCTTTTGAATGAATTAATGTTACAACACTTTTATAGCCATCTTCATCGGTTGCTGTCAATTCAAAGCCATCTTGGTTTTCGAATAACAACAAGTTGGTGCTAATTTTTCTGATTGCACTATCTTCTCTTTCCACAATTTTGATAAATGCAGTGTCGTTATTTCTATAAATAAATGTGCCATCTTTAATTTCTTTTAGAACATTCGGATAAACAAAACCATTTTCTGCACGATTGACATAAATGCCTTCGGTTTCGTTATTTTCATTTATAAAACAAAGTCCATCGCCATTGTTTAAGAGATTTCCGTTTTCAATTTCATAAGAATTTCCGATAGTTTTAAGTAATTTCCCGATGTATTGACCTTTCGATTTAGGACTTTCCCAAGAACCAATGGCTTGATGTCTTTCGTTGACAAAATAATCGGTATAACCACGATTGAAACTTTTATCTAATGATGAATCAAATAGAAACACACATTTCCCAGAAGATGCTTTGGTATATTTATCGCTATTTTTTTCAAGGAAACTATCCAATTTTTGGCGCAAATAAGAAACATTATTTTTTACATAAACAATATCTTTCAATCGTCCTTCGATTTTGAATGAACTAATTCCTGCTTCGATTAAATTCGGAATTTGATCGGAAACATCAAAATCTTTTATAGAAAGCAAATGACTATTTTTTATTAATGTATCGCCATTTCCATCGATTAAATTATAAGGCAAACGACAATTTTGTGCACAAGAACCTCTATTGGCACTACGTTCGCCATTGGCAACACTCATATAACAATTGCCACTAAAAGAGACACATAAAGCTCCGGTTACAAAAAATTCTAGTTCAACATCAGATGCTTCACTTATTTCTTTTATTTGATGTAAATTGAGTTCACGAGCCAAAACAACTCGTTTGATTCCAGCATCGGCAAGGAATTTTATTTTATTGGCATCACGATTATTGGCTTGAGTACTTGCGTGTAGAACAATTGGAGGCAATTCCATTTCCATAATTGCCATATCTTGAATAATTAGTGCATCGACACCAATATTGTACAATTCCCAAATCATTTTTCGACAAGTGTCCAATTCGCTATCGTATAAAATAGTGTTAATTACCACAAAAACTTGTGCATTGAATAAATGTGCATATTTGACTAATTCTGCAACATCTTTAATCGAATTGGTGGCATTGGAACGAGCTCCAAATTGCGGCGCACCAATATATACTGCATCTGCGCCAGCATTAATAGCTGCCATTCCGTGAATTAAATCTTTTGCAGGAGCAAGAATTTCTATTTTCTTTTTCATTTTTGAATTTGTGAAATGAAATATTTTTTATTTTTTTAAAAACGCGTAAAGTTCTTAATTTAATTTGAAGATTTCTAATGTTTTATTGGATTGTTTCTGTTAGTAAACTATTTTACAGTTTTTTTTTACTGTAACATATATTTTAGTTTAAATAATTTACTTTTGACTTTTATAAATAACCTTGAAATTCTAATAATTATGGACATTCAATTTTTGTTAAATAGCGGTAAAAATCCTAAATGGGTTTATTATCTAAAAAATACTTTTTTATGTGCTATACCAAGGTTTATTTATAGTTTTCATTACAAGTATTTGTTAAATAATCTAGAAAAAAGGTCTGATTTTCAATATATTATTGACAGAGTTAATTATTATAATAGGTTGTCAGATATTATTTTAACAAATGATGCTCAAATGATTAAAGAAAATAAAAAGCAAGATAATATGAGTTCTGTTTATTTTTATGATTCTCAAGTTATTGCAAAATATTTTAAACCTGCTTTAAAATGGTTCACTTGTTTTGGTGATGTAATTCACGTTCCTAACGATCCTTCAATTGTTAAAAGCAGACCATTGTCAGAAAATAATGAGAATAGTGTGATTTTAAAATTAGAAAAAGTGCGGCATTTTATATTTTTAAATGATAAAAAATCATTTAATGAAAAGCTTGATAAAGTTATATTTAGAGGAAAAATCGATGGAAAACTTCCTAGAATTAAATTTATTGAAAAATTCTTTGACAACCCAAAATTTGACGTTGCAAATGTTAGTAAGAATAAAGAATATCAAAAGTGGCAAAAAGAGAAAATGACTTTATGGAAGCACCTAGATTATAAATTTATTATGGCACTCGAAGGCAATGATGTGGCAAGTAATTTAAAATGGATAATGTCTTCTAATTCGATTGCTGTTATGCCAAATCCAACTTGCGAAACTTGGTTTATGGAAGGAAAATTACTTCCAAATATTCATTATTTAGAAATTAAAAGTGATTTTTCTGATCTTGAAGAAAGAATTCAATGGTGTAATAATAACCCAATAAAAGCGGCAGAAATTATAAAAAACGCAAATCTTTATACACAACAGTTTCTTGACTATAAACGTGAAAAAATTATTTCTATTTTAGTTTTAAAAAAATATTTTGAAAAGACCAATCAAGAAATTTAGATATTTTTATTACAACTATCAGTATCTATAAAATAAAAAATCCCAAATTTCAATTTGGGATTTTAATAAATTTGAGAAATCTTAAATATTACCTTCCTCGTTTTCTTTATCCAAATATTCTTGAACAATGTTTATTGCATTGGTCACAACATCGCTCAAAGCGGTAATAAAACTTCCTTCTTCGGCATTGTCAATAGCGTGTTTTATTGCTTCAATTTCTTTAGAAATAATTTCGTGAGTAACAGGTTTTCCGCATTCGGCAACGCCTTCAAGAATTAAAGCAATAATTTCATCTTCGGTGCGACCACGCAAATATTTTTCTTGACGAATAATAATATGGTCAAACATTTTACCAGCCAAACGACCACATTCTTTAATGTCTTCGTCTCGACGATCGCCAACACCAGCAATAATTCCTATTTTTTTGACAGCATCTACACTTTCTAAATAGCCTTCAACAGCTCGATAACCTGCTGGATTATGTGCAAAATCAATCAAAACCTTGAATTTTTTGAACTCAAAGATATTCATTCTTCCAGGAGTTTGTGCCACACTAGGAATAAATGTTTGTAACGACAAGCTAATATCTTCGGTTTTAAAACCATACAAATAACTCGCCAAAGTCGCTGCTAAAGCATTTGCAATCATAAATTTAGCTTTTCCACCCATTGTCAACGGAACGTGAGTGGCTCGCTCAACTCGAATTTTCCATTCTCCTTTTTTGATTGTTATGTATCCATTTTCGTAAACGGCAACGGTTTTTCCTTCTTTACAAAGTTTTTTAATCAATTCGTTGTTTTCATCTAATGAAAAATAAGCAATATTACAACTCAATTCAGATGCTATTTTCACACAATATTCGTCTTCGGCATTTAAAATTGCCCAGCCGTCTTTTTTGACACTTTTAACAACTGTGGCTTTTACACGAGCCAAATCTTCAAGCGTATTAATATCGTTCAAGCCCAAATGGTCTTCTTGAATATTGGTAATTATGGCAATATCACATCGACTAAAACCCAATCCAGACCGTAATATTCCTCCACGAGCAGTTTCAAGAACGGCAAATTCAACGGTTGGATCTTTCAAGATATATTCTGCTGACATTGGTCCAGTGGTATCGCCCTTTTCCATCATATGGTTTTGAACATAAATCCCGTCAGATGTTGTAAAACCTACTTTATAACCATTATTTTTAACAATATGAGCGAGTAGGCGAGTAGTAGTCGTTTTTCCATTGGTTCCAGTTACCGCAATAATCGGAATTCGGCTTGGTTTTCCTGGAGGATACAACATATCGATTACAGGCGAAGCAACGTTTCTTGGCAAACCTCTGATGGTGCCAAGTGCATTCTAAAACCTGGAGCCGCGTTGACTTCAAGAATGCAACCACCGTTTTCTTTTAATGGTTGTGTTAGGTTTTCTGCCATAATATCGACACCACAAATATCTAAACCTATTACACGCGAAATGCGTTCACAAAGGAAAATATTTTCTGGGTGCATCATATCGGTAACATCTACGGATGTTCCACCAGTACTCAGATTGGCTGTTGATTTTAAATAAACAACTTCGTCTTTTCTTGGAATTGTACTAACAGTGTAATTCAATTTTTCTAGCAAATCTTCGGTATCGCGGTCAATATCAATTTGAGTTAATACATTTTCGTGACCATAACCACGTCTTGGGTCTTTGTTGGTTTCGGCAATAAGTTGCTCTAAATTATGAACGCCATCGCCAATTACGTGCGCTGGAACTCGTTTTGCAGCAGCAACTAATTTGTTGTCTATAATAAGGACACGAAAATCGAAACCAGTTATAAATTTTTCTACAATAATTCTATGGCTGTATTTTTTAGCATACGCCAAACCCTCAACAGCTTCTTCTCTAGTTTTTACGTTAATTGATGCACCTTTTCCGTGGTTTCCGTCTAATGGTTTTAGAACAATCGGGTAACCAATCTTATTGATAACTTCGTCTAAATCTTCTTCGTCGACACATATTCCGCCACTTGCAACAGGAATACTTGCTGCATCTAACATTTTTTTGGTTTGCTCTTTATTACAAGCAATATCTACGGCAATGCTACTGGTTTTGCAAGTTATTGTTGCCTGAAAACGCATTTGATTGATTCCGTAACCAAGTTGTACTAATGAATTTGTTCCTAAACGAATCCAAGGAATGTCTCGATTTACTGCTTCTTCGACAATACTTCCTGTGCTTGGTCCCAGGCGAACTCGATCTCGAATGACACGCATTTTTTGAATATCGGCTTCTAAATCATAAGGTGTTCCTGCAATAAGCGATTCGGCAATTGCTACGGCACTTTCGGCAGCAAACATTCCTACGTTTTCTTCGGTGTAACTGAATACTACATTATAGATGCCCGGAGTTTTGGTTTCGCGAGTGCGTCCGAAACCAGTTTCCATTCCTGCTAGGGTTTGAATTTCGAGTGCAATATGTTCAATAACGTGCCCCATCCAAGTACCTCGTTCTATGCGAGAGAAAAATCCGCCACGGCAACCTTCGGAGCAACGATGTTCAATCATTGTTGGAAACATTGCTTCGATTCGTTCTCGAAAACCATCGATTTTGTTGGTTGGAGATTGTTCCATTTCTTCTAAATCCAAACGCATTTGAATTAGTTTTTTGCGTTGTACGCTCCAGATGTTTGGTCCACGAAGGGCTTGGATTTTATCGATTTTCATATTTAATAAAAATATCAGTTAGTTTAAAGTTGTTATGGTTGTGCTAAATGTAAGTAGTTTTTGTTAGATAATAATAATTTAATTAGATATTTTTTTGAAATTTAATTTTTGTTTGGATCAGAATGTGTAAAAAGTTTTTAGAAAATCAAAATTTGAATTGTAGCCCTGATGGTCGTGGCATCCTTTTGGTCTCGTTTTTTTCGACGAGACGAGACCAAAAGATAAAACAGACAGCAGGAAGGTTGTTTTATAAAATTGGTTATTTATGCTCTAAAAGTAAACTCTAAAATTGTTCAAAATTAATTTATAGAAAGTTTTAAAAATATTTGCATTTTTTAAAGAATTATTTACTTTTACCGAATGGATATTAAAGGAAAACTGATTATAATTGGTGGCGCTGTCGATAAAGGCAGTTTTACTGAAAAAAATCTTGATAAAGATGCTGCTAAAAACCTTAATTTTTTTGAAGCGGGCATCTTGAAACGAATAATAAATGAGTCGAAACACAAAGAACATTCTAGGGTCGAAATAATTACAACCGCATCGAAAATTCCAAAAGAAATTGGTGCAGAATATGTTAAAGCATTTACTTATTTAGGCGCAGATAATGTTGATGTTTTGAACATAGAACGCCGTGAACAAGCGATGGATAATGAGGTTGTTGAACGTTTGCGAAATGCTGATATTGTAATGTTTACTGGCGGAGACCAACTTCGATTGACTTCAATTTTGGGCGGCACACCGTTTCACGATTTGTTGTTAGAAAAATACCAAAACGAAGAGTTTATTTATGCTGGAACTTCGGCCGGAGCAGCTGCGGCATCGAATAGTATGATTTATCAAGGCAGCAGTTCGGAAGCTTTGCTGAAAGGTGAGGTAAAAACAACTTCTGGTTTAGGATTGATTGATGGCGTAACGATTGACACTCATTTTGTGCAACGTGGTCGAATTGGTCGTCTTTTTCAAGCCGTTGTTGGCAACCCAAAGGTACTAGGAATTGGTCTTGGAGAAGATACTGGATTGTTAATTACCAACGGAAAACAAATGGAAGCAATTGGTTCTGGATTGGTTATTTTGGTCGATGGTCGAGAAATAAAAGACACCAATTTAACACAAGTTGAGTTGGGTCAACCCATTTCAATTTCGCATTTGGTTACACATGTTATGAGTAAAAACGACACTTTTAACTTGGATACTTTCAAAATGACGATACCAAGTTCGCAGTATGTTTAAAAAATGTTTTTTGTTTGTTGATTATTGTTATCTAACTGCAAACCATAAACAATAAACTTTTAAAAATGAAAATAATTATTCACGGTGGTTTTTTCTCTGAATCATCGACCAATCAAGAAACGAAAATAGCAAAACAAAATGCTTTAGAACGAATTGTGAAATCTTCTTATGATTTTTTAAAAACACATTCTGCTTTAGAAACAGTTGTTTTTGCAGTTTCTCAACTCGAAGACGATGAATTGTTTAATGCTGGAATTGGTTCACAAATTCAAAGTGACGGAAAAATTCGAATGTCGGCAGCAATTATGGATGGTGATACTCAAAAAATGAGTGGCGTTATTAATATCGAAGAAGTCAAAAACCCAGTTCAAGTTGCACAAATTTTAATGCAAGAAGACGACCGAGTTTTGGGAGGAAGCGGTGCAACCAATTATGCCAGAAAAAATGGTTTCGAAGTTTTTTCGACAGAAATTTCGCAACGAAAAGCTGAATATGAAGCTAAACTAAAATCGCTTGGAACAGGCACCGTTGGTTGCGTTGCTTTAGATTCAAACGGCAAAATCGCAGTAGCAACATCAACTGGCGGAAAAGGTTTCGAATTAGTCGGTCGAATTTCTGACTCGGCGACTGTTGCAGGAAATTATGCCAATAAATTCTGTGGAATAAGTTTGACTGGCGTTGGCGAAGATATTGTGAGTAATGCAACTGCTGCAAAAATTGTAACCCGTGTTACCGATGGGTTTTCTCTAAAAGATGCATTTTCAAAAACATTCGACGAATTGTTGCCTTATGATGGTTTTGCTGGTGCAATTGCTATAGATAATTTTGGAAATATTTTTCATCAAGATTCTCACCCAAGTATGGTTTTTGCAAGTTTTGATGGTAATAATTTTGAAGTTTTTGAGTAAATTTTTAAATACTTAAATACTTCAAGAAAAAATTAATATTCGAATAAAATCTTATAAAAAATCCTTATTTCTATAAGCTAATTCCTAAATTCTTTCATTACCTTTGTGGTTCGATAAATTAAAAAATTATGGAATCTGTTTTAGAAAATGTTTTACCAGTTGGAAAGCCAAAATGGCTTAAAGTAAAACTACCTATTGGTCAAAAATATACTGAACTTCGCGGATTAGTAGATAAATACAAACTGAATACAATTTGTACATCAGGCAGTTGCCCGAATATGGGCGAATGTTGGGGCGAAGGTACTGCTACGTTTATGATTTTGGGTAATATTTGCACAAGATCTTGCGGTTTTTGTGGTGTGAAAACTGGGCGACCAGAAACTGTTGATTGGGACGAACCTGAAAAAGTTGCTCGTTCTATAAAACTAATGAATATTAAGCACGCAGTTGTAACAAGCGTAGATCGTGACGATTTGAAAGATGGCGGTTCTATAATTTGGATAGAAACCGTGAAAGCAATTCGTAGAATGAATCCAACAACGACACTCGAAACTTTAATTGGTGATTTTCAAGGAATTGAAAGAAATATTGATAGAATTGTTGAAGCCAATCCCGAGGTAGTATCTCATAATATCGAAACCGTTCGAAGATTGACTCGTGAAGTTCGAATTCAAGCAAAATACGACCGAAGTATGGAAGTTTTGCGTTATTTGAAAGAAAAAGGAATCAATAGAACCAAGTCAGGAATAATGCTTGGTTTGGGCGAAACTGAAGATGAAGTAATCCAAACTTTGCACGATTTGCGTGATGCCAATGTTGATGTTGTGACTATTGGACAATATTTGCAACCCAGTAAAAAACATTTACCCGTAAAAGAATATATTACTCCAGATCAATTTGCAAAATACGAAAAAATTGGTCTTGAACTCGGTTTTCGTCACGTCGAAAGTGGTGCTTTGGTGCGATCATCTTATAAAGCTGCTAAGCATATTCTCTAGCCCCCTAACCCCCAAAGGGGGAATAAATGGATAGAAAAATTATAGAATAATATTTATGTACTATATAATAATTTCCCCTTCGGGGGTTAGCGGGCTATGAAAACAAAAATAGCAATAAATGGTTTTGGAAGAATTGGTCGAAATTTATTTCGACTGCTTTTAGAACACGAAAACATAGAAATCGTTGGAATAAATGACATTGCCGATAATAAAACGATGTCTCATTTGGTAAAGTACGATAGCATTCACGGCGTTTTACCACACGAATGTTCATTTGACGAAAGTCATATTATTATCAATCAAAAAAAATATTTATTTTTTCACGAAAAATCGATTTCTAATCTAGATTGGAAAAGCTTAGATATTGATATTGTTATCGAATCGACCGGAAAATACAAGACATTTAACGAAATCAATCAACACATTATTTCTGGTGCAAAAAAAGTAATTTTATCAGCTCCATCAGAAGTTGATGAAATTAAAACCGTAGTGTTAGGTGTGAATGAAAACATTCTTGATGGTTCAGAAATAATCATTTCTAATGCAAGTTGCACAACCAACAATGCAGCACCAATGATGAAAATTATTGACGAATTGTGTGGTATTGAACAAGCATATATAACTACAATTCATTCTTATACAACCGACCAAAGTCTTCACGATCAGCCACATAATGACTTGCGACGTGCTCGTGGAGCAAGTCAATCTATTGTTCCGACAACAACTGGAGCTGCAAAAGCTTTAACAAAAATTTTTCCAGAATTGGAAGGAAAAATTGGTGGTTGTGGCATTCGTGTTCCAGTTCCAGATGGTTCACTAACGGACATTACAGTCAATGTGAAACGTCAAGTTAGTATAGAAGAAATAAACTTGGCATTTAAAACCGCTGCTAAAACTAATTTTAAAGGAATATTAGATTATACCGAAGATCCAATAGTATCGGTAGATATAATAGGAAATCGAAATTCGTGTGTTTTAGACGCTCAACTCACATCAGTTATTGATAAAATGATAAAAGTTGTGGGTTGGTATGATAACGAAATTGGATATTCATCAAGAATTATAGACTTAATTATGTTAATTTCTAAGAAAAAATAACTATCTTAGCCTAAAATTTTAAAAATCCCTATGAAATTCAGACTATTTGTATTTTTAATATTTACCTTTGCATTGTTTTCTCAAAAAAAAGAAAACATTCCTAGGGATAGTATTGCTTATTATATAAAAGAAGCCAATTTTAATACAAATAAATATAATTACAAAAGAGCACTAATTTTCGCTCAAAATGCAATAGATTTATCAGAAAAAGATAACAATTCGATTAATATTTCTAAATCAAACGCATCAATTGGATATATTTATTTCAAGCTTCACAAATTTAAAGATGCTATAAATTCGCTCCAAAAAAGCATTGTTCATTTCTCACCAAACAAACCATTAACCGAAAAAGCAAGTATTTATTATTTGCTTGGATTGTGTTATATGGAAGAAAAAAATGCTCAAAGTGCCGAAATGTTTTTCAATAAAGCTGATTCTATTTACAAAACCGAAAATAATTATGAAGCCCGAGAAATGCTCAATCTTCAAAAAGGAATTGTATACAAAAGCAAGGGAAAATTGGAATTAGCAAGGGTTTTATTCGAGAATATTTTGTTTTCATCAGATGATAATAATGATGAATTTCGAACTAGAGCGGAAGCTTTATATCATATTGGAACTATCGAAGCGCAATTCGATAGAAATTCGCTAGCATTAAATTACTTGAATCGTGCTTTGGTTATTAACAAAAAAAATGTTGATCCAGAACAAAAAAGTAAAATTTTATTATCGTTAAGTTTAATTTATGAAAAACTAGGAAATAATAGCAAAAGCTATGAATTTCTAAAAAAACATTTAATAATTAAAGACAGTATTTATAACAATATAAATTCTAAAATTGAAGAGGAAGAATACAACCAATTTAAAGAAAGAGAACATATTAAAGAACTCAATCAAAGAAAAAAAGATTTGCAAGAAAATGAAAAAAATTCAAAATTTTCAAAACTAATATCGATTTTGGCAATTGCTTTGATTTCGATTTTGTCGCTTTTAAGCTTGTCATTATACAAAAACAATATCATTCGTAATAAAAATAACGATATTTTAAAAGATAAAAATGATGAATTGATCGTTGCAAAAGAAAAAGTTGAACGAGCAATGAAAGCCAGATCAGATTTTTTATCAACAGTTAGCCACGAATTGCGTACGCCATTGAATGCAATTAACGGAATTACACATTTATTGATGGAAGAAAATCCTAAAGAAACACAAATAGATTATTTAAAATCTTTAAAATTTTCAGGAAATTATTTATTAACATTTATTAATGAAATTCTTGAAGCCAACAGAATAGAATCTAATAAAATTGAAGTTGAATACATCAATTTTAATCTAAAAGAATTGGCTCATAATATTCAAAATTCATTAAAAGAAATTGCAATTTTGAATAAAAACAAAATTATTGTTGAAATTGATAAAAACATTCCAGATAATTTAATTGGCGATCCAACAAAAATTTCTCAAATTCTTATAAACTTGATAAACAACGCATTGAAGTTTACAACTAATGGTTTCATAACTATTGAATTAAAAACTGAATCATTTGATGCAAAATTTTCTTTAATAAAATTTAAAATATCTGATACAGGAATCGGAATTCCTGAAGACAAACTTGAATCGATTTTCGAAAGTTTTTCGCAAGGTTCAATAGAAATAAATCGAACTTACGGTGGCACTGGTTTAGGTTTAACAATTGTAAAAAATCTAGTAGAAATTCTTGGTGGCAATATTGTTGTAGAAAGTAAAGTTGGTAAAGGTTCTGATTTTTGGTTTGTTTTAAAACTAGCAAATGGCAATGAGCAAATAGTATTTCCAGAAAAACTGATTGATATGGACAATCTTATTGATAAAAAATTGCTATTGGTCGAAGACAACAAAATCAATCAAATGATTACCAGAAAAATGCTTGAAAACAAAAAAATGACTTGTGATATTGTTGATAATGGTGAAGATGCAATTGAATTTGCAAAAAAAAATAAATATGATGCCATTTTAATGGATGTTCATTTGCCAGGAATTAATGGAACAATTGCAACCGAAAAAATTCGTGAATTTGATAGAGAAACTCCAATTATTGCTTTGACAGCCATTTCGTTGAACGAAAATCGCGAATTACTTTTAGGTTTTGGAATGAATGATGTTTTAACAAAACCATTTGAACCCGAAAATTTTTACAAGATTATTGCTAAATATGTTTAGCAATATATTCAAAAATAGAATTGTCAAAAGTTTCTGAATTATTTAAAAATGTACTTTTTATTGGCAAATAATACAAATTAGAAATGGATTCGTTTTTTAATCTAACATGATCTTTTTCGGTCGTAATAATGATTTTGTTTTTGGATTGCTTTTTAATCTCAAAAATATCTTTTTCAGAAAAATTATGATGATCTGGAAATTTCAAAACTAAATCATTTTCGGATTTTAAATGTTCAAAAAACGGTTTTGGATTGGCAATTCCAGCAATTAATAGTTTGTCTTTATCTGCAATTTCTATTAAATCTAAATTTTCATTTTCAGAATAAATTTTATCATCATAATCAATAATACTAAAAAACAATTGTTGATTTTCATTCAATTGCAATTTATTCTTAATTTTAATTTGATTTTCTAGGGATAAATTTTTAGGGCATTTGGTAACAATAACAACATTTGCAAGTTTTGCGCCACTACTACTTTCACGTAAATTTCCAGTTGGCAAAATAAAATCATCACAATACAAATCTGCATAAGTTGTTAGCAAAATATAAAAACCAGCTTTGACTTTTCGATGTTGAAAAGCATCGTCAAGCAAAATAATTTCTGGCTTTTCAGCCAATGAAAGTAAATTTTCTATACCATTTTTTCTATCAGCATCAACAGCAACTTGAATTTTTTTAAATTTCGAAAAAAACTGAAAAGGTTCATCACCCAAAATTTTAGCATTAGAATTTTGATTTGCCAAAACAAAACCTTTAGATGCTCGTTTGTAGCCACGACTTAAAGTTGCAACTTTATATTCTTCTGATAATAAACGAATTAAATATTCAATTTGCGGAGTTTTGCCAGTGCCGCCAACATTCAAGTTTCCTACACATATAATAGGTACATTAAATTGATAAGATTTTAATGTTTTTGTGTCAAATAAAAAATTTCTGAAACTAGTAATCATTCCATATAAAATGGAAAATGGAAACAATAAAATTCGAATAATTTTCATTTTACGAAAGTAATAATTTTTTTATTGAAGTCAA
>JAYVBR010000438.1:0-2541 GCA_043750395.1 Bacteroidota bacterium
AATTTTTCATTGGTGTGCATCGCATCTTCATAATCTCCGAAATGAACCAATAAATTATTGCAAAAATAATCCAAAACTTCTAAACATTCCGAACGAGAAGTTGGCCAAACAAATTTAACTCCATCAATATTTCCAAATGTTTTAATTCCTGCTTTTTCAATTTCCGTTAAAATCTCGGTTATGTTTCTATCAAAGTTTTTTTCTTTCGGAATTGGAACTTGTCCTGAATATTTCTTACGGTTGTCGTGGTCAAAATTCCACTGATTGCCTTCGGGTGTTGCGCCAACCATCATTACTTCGTGTTTTTTCCTCATCATTCGATAGAAATTTTCCATCAATAGCAGTTTTTTTCCTTCGAAAAATGTTGCTAATTCATATCGAGTTGTATAAAAATGTTCTGAATCGAAGGCTTGACTTTCAATGTTTATATTTTGACAAATATTTATCAATTGGTCGTTCAATCTATATTCATCGGGCAATTGATATTCGAATTTTTCAATTTGATGTTTCGATATATTTTGTTTGATGAGTTTTTCTAAATCTTGAGGATTTTCTAAATCATTTATAAAGTAGTAATCGACTTGATGATTTTTGGTTTTCAAATCTTGAGCAAAATTGCGCATCGACTGAAAAAAAGCAACAACTTTTTGAATATGATGCTTGACATAATCGGTTTCTTGACGCATTTCGGCCATCAAATAAACAATATTTTCATCATTTTTATCGAACCAACTGTGTTGTGAATTGAGTTGATCACCAAGAATTAATCGTAATTTTTTCATATTTTTAACTACTAAGCACACAAAGATTTCACAAAGTTTACCAAGATTTTTTAATTAATGAGTTATAATTAGTTTTTGAGCCAGAATATTAAAATAAAATATTCAAAAATATTTTTAATTTTAGTGCAATTCGTTAATAAACCTCAAATGATTTTGTATCGACATTAACTCGAGCATATTCAAACCTGTCGATTAATTTCGGCAAGCAATAACCATCAAGTCCGTTTATTGATACAACATTGGCTTTATCAAGCTGCAACCAACCGTCTTTGTGTTCAAGATTTTCATTATAAAATACATTTTCAATCGAAGCAATAATATGAATGGTGTCGTTTTCGGAAATGTAATATTCATTCAAATATTTGCAGAGCAACTGAACAGGAGCGTTTCTTACAAACGGACAATTTATTTCAGGTTTGTATTCAGTTTCTAAATTGGTTTTATCGAATTCAGAAATCGAAGCATCATAATTGGCAGATGTATGATGCGCATCAACAATAATCTCTGAAGTAATATGATTTACTGTAAAAAAACCATTTTCTTTTATATTTTTATAAGTATCTCTAGGTACGGTCGTTGGGCGAACAATAAAACCCAACATTGCTGGATTGCTACCAAGATGTGTTATGCTACTAAAAACAGCAACATTTTCGATGCCACTATTAGATTTTGTAGCAATTAAATTGGCAGATTTGTATCCTGTGCAAGAATTAATAAGGTTTAATCTTCGGACTTTTTCCATTTTAGAAATACCGTCTTTAGAAATGTTTTTCATTTATATTTAATTTGACACAAATATAAGTTTTGTTTAATAAATTTCAAAATATATTAAACAAAATAAAAGTTATTTAAAAAAATTATTTTTTTGAATAACTTAAAAAACTAAAATCATATTTATGTTTTTCGTCTTTAGAATGAAATTCTTCCGAGTCTAATTTCCATATATTTAAATCAATTTCTGGGAAAAAAATTTCGGCATCAAAATTTTCGTGGACTTTGGTTATGTCCAATTTGTCAGCTAAATTAATTGATTGTTTGTAAATCTCACCACCACCAATAATAAATAAATCCTCGTTCACTGGACATGTAGAAATGGCTTTTTCAATACTATCTACAACTAAGCAACCATTGGGGGCAAATTTTTTTTGACGAGATATAATTACATGTATTCTATTTGGTAATGGTTTTGGGAAACTTTCAAAAGTTTTTCTTCCCATAATGATATAGTGTCCAGAAGTTAATTCTTTAAAACGTTTAAAATCTTTTGGTAAATGCCATAGCAGGTCATTGTTTTTTCCAAGAGCATTGTTTTGGGCTACTGCTGCAATAATTGTTATCATTTAAAAAAATAGTTTGTTTTAAAAAAATTAAAAGAAATCAAAAATTATTTTTTTTAAATTTGATTTTCTAATTCTTTGATTTTGAGTTCTTGTTTGTTTACTAATTTATCAATTTGTTCTCTTTCCCAATTTTTATTCATAAAACGATCTGTAATAAAAACTTTTATAAAATTCAATACCACCAAAAACAACCAAAATGTCGAAACCCATAAAAACCAATTGTTTGGTTCGCCAAGCCCAAACCATTTGTTAGTGATGTACATTAAAATTGATGTCAAAATAAAAAAGACAAAATGATAGTACAACCCTTTTTTTTGTTTGATACGACGACGAGCATATTCATATAATTCGTGTTGTTCCTTTTCCATTTGACTTTTTTTTTGGTATAAAGATAAAGTTTATTTACAAAATTCCAAAAA
>JAYVBR010000439.1:0-5926 GCA_043750395.1 Bacteroidota bacterium
TATGATATTTAACCAAGTTTTTGTAAATGAAAAATCAGTTGATTATAAAAATTCGGGTAAGAAATTAGCAGTTTTTCAGAATTATAAAACGGGAAAAAACAACATTTCTTTTGACTATGTTGCCAATCCAAAACAAGCAATTTATTTTAATAATTTCAATAATAATTGGCAAATTTGGACACAAGATCAAGGCAAATATACAAGCAATTGGTTTCCGAGTTTTGATGATGTGAACGAAAAATTGATTTTTAATTTAGATATTTCATTTGATAAAAATTATAAAGTTATTTCGAATGGAGTTTTAATCAATGACAATTTTAATGGCAACATCAATGAAAATCTGAAAACTTGGCAATATCGAATGCAAAAACCAATGTCGTCTTATTTATTGATGTTGGCAATTGGAAAGTTTGAAAGTAAAACCTTAAAATCAAAATCTGGAATTTCTTTACAACTTTTTATTGAACCCGAAGATCAACTAAAATTTGAGCCAACATACAGATATTCAAAGGAAATATTCGATTTTTTTGAAGCCGAAATTGGTGTCAAATATCCTTGGCAAATTTACAAACAAATTCCAGTTCGAGATTTTCTATATGCTGGAATGGAAAACACAACGGCAACAATTTTCTCAAGAGAATTTGTTGTCGATTCAATAGCATTTAACGACCAGAATTATATCGATGTTAATGCTCACGAGTTGGCGCACCAATGGTTTGGCAACTTGATAACTGCAAAATCAGGAAAACACCATTGGTTGCAAGAAGGTTTTGCAACTTATTATGCGCTATTGGCTGAAAAGAAGATTCTTGGCGATGATTATTTTTATAATATTTTGTATGGAATAACTCAAGAAATAAAAGCTTTTGAAAAAACGGATTCGACACCAATTTTGAACGAAAAAGCAAGTGCTATGACTTTTTACAAGAAAGGAGCATTTGCTTTATTTATTTTAGAAAACGAAATTGGACAAAAAAACTTTAGAAAAGCAGTAAAAAATTATCTTAAAAAGTATAGTTTTAAAAATGTAGAAACAATTGATTTTTTAAACGAAGTTAAAAAAGTTTGCGATTTTGATACCAATAAATTTTGTAAAGAATGGCTTGAAACTTCAAGTTTTGATTACAACAAAGCAAATGAATTATTAATAAAAAATGAAACAATTTCTAAATTGTTTGAGCTTAAAAACCTAAGAGTTATCGATTTGAAAAGCAAAAAAAGTCAATTCGAAAAAATCCTTAAATCCGATTCTTATTATTCATTAAAAGAAGAGGTTTTATATCAAATAAAAGATGATAATATTATTGATAAAACCAATTTATTAGACATTGCATTTGATTCTAAAGATTTAAAAATCAGACAAATTCTAGCCAATTCATTCGATTCGATTCCTGAAAATTTTCGTTTAAAATATGAATCACTTTTAAACGATGATTCTTATGAAACTAAAGAAATTGCATTATTGAATTTAATTAAAAATTTTCCAGATAGAAAAACCGAATATTTGAACAAAACTAAAAATATTTCTGGTTTCAATGATAAAAGTTTCGAAATGTTATGGATTTTTTTAGCAACATCAACACCAAATTATATAGAGAACTCAAATGAATTATTAGATAAATTATCAAAATATACATCAAATAATTTCGAATTTTCTGTACGACAAAATGCCTTTATCTACTTGAATAAACTAAATAATTTGCAAAGTCAAAGTTTATTAGATTTGCTTGAATGTTGCACTTTACCAAATTGGCGAAATGCAAAATGGAGTAAAGAATTCTTGAAAGAAATTTTGAATGATTTAAAAATAAAAAATGAATATTTAGGAATTTTCACAAATTTATCATCAGAAAAACAGATAATTTTAAAACGATTTTTGAACGAAAAAGAATAATGTTTAATATTTTTACCGTTCATCCTAAAAAAACGACAATTGAGTTTTATTTTTTTTATTATTTTATGTTGATATTGCAACTTTGCTTCATCAAAAACAAAAAAATGAAAACGATTTTCAAATTATTAATTTTATTATGCTCAATCTCAACATTTTCGCAAATAACTATTTCTGGAAAAGTTATCGACGAGAAAAAACAACCAGTTCCAACTGCCAATATTTTTATAGAAGGAACTTATGACGGAACAAGTTCGGACGAAAAAGGAAATTTTACGTTCACAACAACTGCGATTGGAATTCAAACCATTTCAGCAAGTTTTTTATCTTTTGAAACGACCAAAAAAATTATAGATGTTTCTAATGCAAAAAATCTAACTATAATTTTATTAGAAAATGTAAATACTTTAGATGCTGTTACAATTTCGGCTGGAAATCTCGATTCTGGCGAAAAAGCACGAGTTTCGGTTTTGAAACCACTTGATATTGTAACAACTGCTGGATCTAATGCCAATATTGTTTCGGCTTTACAAACTTTACCAGGAACAAATGCGGTTGGTGAAAGTGGTCGTTTGTTTGTTCGTGGTGGCGAAGCTGACGAAACTCAAACTTATGTTGATGGACTTCGAGTTGGTCAACCTTATGGTGCAAGTGCAAATAATTTGCCTGCTCGCGGTCGATTTTCACCTTTTTTATTTTCAGGAGCCAATTTCTCTACTGGTGGCTATTCTGCCGAATATGGCGAAGCACTTTCGAGTGTTCTTTTGTTGCCAACCAAAGACGAAGCCGATGCCGACAAAACCGAAATGGCTTTTATGACTGTCGGCTTAGGTTTGGGTAGAACTAAAAAATGGGAAAAATCTTCGTTGAGTTTTAATACTTCTTATATCAATTTGAAACCGTATCAATTACTTGTTCCACAACGATTGGATTTCAACAAGCCGTTTCAATCTGCTTCGGGTGAATCGGTTTTTCGGTATCAATTTGCTAATGGATTATTGAAAATTTATGTTGCTTTTGATACTCAAAATTTAGATTTAAACCAAGAAGATATTAATCAAATTCCGAAAGTTCGATTCGCGTTGAATAACAATAATTTATATTTCAACTCATCATACAAAGGTAATTTTGGCGAGAAATGGCAAATAACTACTGGGTTTGCTTATGGTTATGCCGAAAATAAAATCGGAATCGATGCTGCTAAAATCAATAATTTCGAAAACACATCACATTTGAAACTCAAATTAAGAAAATCATTTTCTGAACGTTTCAAATTGAGCTTTGGTGCCGATTATTTCAACACACGTTGGAACGAAAATTTTAATGTAACGTTTAGAAATAAATACGGAGAAAATATCGTTGCAACATATGCTGAAGCCGATGTTTTTCTTTCTAAAAAAATGGCTTTTAAAGCGGGAATTCGAGCCACGAATAATTATTTCATCAATCAATTTGAGGTTGCTCCAAGATTTTCGTTAGGATATAAATTTGCAAAAAATAGTCAGTTTTCATTTGCTTATGGCGAATTTACCCAAGCACCAAAACAAGAATATTTGAAATTCTCGAACCAATTTAAGAACGAAAAAACATCGCATTACATTCTAAATTATCAATATTTTAAAGAAGGTCAAACTTTGAGATTAGAAGCATATTATAAAGATTATCGTGATTTGGTAAAGTTTAATACACCAACTTCTCAATTTAATTCTGTTTTTTCGAATGCAGGAAGTGGTTTTGCAAAAGGTTTAGAATTATTTTGGCGTGATAACAAAAACATCAAGAATTTAGAGTATTGGGTTTCCTATTCGTACATCGATACTGAACGAGATTATAGAAACTTTCCAAATCAAGTTACTCATAATTTTGTTGCAAAGCACAATATGAGTTTGGTAACTAAATATTGGATAAACGATTGGAAATCTCAAATTGGTTTTACCGCAAGTATACAATCCGGTCGACCATATAATAATCCTAACGAATTGAAATTTATGAATTCGAAAACGCCATTTTATCAAGATTTGAGTTTCAATTGGGCGTATTTATTGACAAGTCAAAAAATATTATATTTCTCGATGACAAATGTTTTAGGTACTAACCAAGTTTTTGGATATGATTATGCAAGAAACCAAAACAGTGCAGGAATTTATGAAAGAAAAGAAATAAATCCGTTAGCAAGCAGGTTTTTCTTCCTTGGATTTTTCTGGACGATTAGCAAAGACAAAAAGGACAATCAGTTGAAGAATTTATAATAGTAAATTTCAAAACTCAAAACTCAAAACTCAAAACTCAATTTCAAAAATCAATTTCAAAAATTAGAGTACTGCTTTTCACACAACACTTTTACAATAACAGTTTCCATTTAAGGAATTGCTATTAATAATGAGCTAGTTGCGAGATAATAAATAAATGTAACAAAAATAGAAAACCCAATATTCAAAGAAATTTGAATATTGGGTTTATTTTTTTAATAATAAAATTAAACCTTGCAAGATTTACATTTGCTTTGTTGATTTTTGGCAATTCTCAATACTTTTTGCTGCTCAAAATGAGATTTATAGTCAGTAATATCTATAACTTTTCCTTCGAAAGTTTCGTTTGGAGTATTACCTAGAAGAGAAAATTGTGGTCGAATGCTGTTGTAAGTCAAAACGTCAATGTCAAGAGCTAGAACTAATTGTTTTCGGTTTTCTAGATTTTGTGGTAATAAGAATTGATGCTTGATAATTTTATTGAATGCTTCAATTTTAGAATTAGAAAACGGAATGTCTTTTTGAACAATCAAATGTTTAATCTCTGAATTTGTGGTTGCTATAAAATCTTTTACAGTTTGATTTACATTTTCAATTCCAGCATCGGTTACAAATTGTATTGGTTGGTCACATTTATATTTTGCATAAGCATTTTGCAATAAATTTCGAATTGTAATAGGTTTGGAGCTTTCTTCAACACTAAAACCCAAAATTTTTTTTTAGAAATGATCCATCAAAAAATGAATGTAATGCTTGACACCATCGGCAGTTTTTAAAATCGTGACATCAGCGCACCAAATTTCGTTTGGGCGATAACTTTTTAGTGAATTGTATTTGGTTCGAATTTGTAAATGTCGATTGCTTTTAAAACCCAAAAGCTTAGAATATTTGTAAAAAGTAGTCAAACAAATTGAAATATCTTTATTTCTTAACGCCAACAAATAAACCGATGATTTTGACCAATATTGATAACTTTTATTTTCAAGATATTCCTTAATTTTCGAAACTTCATTTTTCAACAATTGGTTTGGATATTTTTTTGCACACCATTCAAAATAAGAATTATCGCATTTATTCAAAACCAATACTTTATAATTCTGATAGGTTGCTCTCGAAATATTAAAGATTTTTAAAGCTTCATCAATTGTCATAATTTCCTTAAAGTTTTCAATAATATTTACTAGTTTTTCTTTTTGATTAGCAACAAGTTTTTTCAATCCACCAACCGATTGCAAAATTTCATTATGAACATCAGATATTGCAAAATAGGCATTCATTATTTGTTTTGCATTGCTACTTTCGCCAGTTCTTTTTATAAGTTGTATTTCATCTTTTATGAATTTAGAGACCTCACAACCAAAATATTTATCATCTGATTCATTTTTCCATCGATGCTTGTTTGTTGTAGGAATTTGTTTTTGTATTTCTAACGGCAAATTTTCAAACAAACCAAAACGAATATAATGTTTTACAGATGTGTCCCAAGATATTCGGGAAATTGGAACAGTCATTTTACAATTTTCGGCAAAAGTAAAATTAAATCTTAATAATTTGTAATTTGTTGTAATTCTTGAAATAAGTGTCAAATAACTTGCGCTTTTTTGTTTTTCAATACTAATCTTATATTTCAATAATTTATTAAAATTTAATTCCACATTGTGCAATAAAAATCAAATACAAACAAACATATTAACCCAAGTTGCAGGCGATATGTTAAAAAAAACATAAAATTTGGTCATAAATATGTTTTTTAGAGAAAAATTCAATTGAAATAAGCTGTGAACTC
>JAYVBR010000440.1:0-2536 GCA_043750395.1 Bacteroidota bacterium
TCTATAAAACTCCTCGCAAAATCTGAAATCTAAATTCAGCATTCTAAAATCTAAAATCTCATGTCTGTAGCTAAAAAAGATTATAAAAAAATCACAACCAAATCATTAATCGATATGAAAGCCAATGGCGAAAAAATATCGATGCTTACTGCTTATGATTTTACGATGGCAAAAATTGTTGATTCAGCAGGAATAGATGTAATTCTTGTTGGCGATTCGGCTAGTAATGTTATGGCGGGTCACGAAACAACACTGCCAATTACGCTAGACCAAATGATTTATCACGCATCAGGCGTTGTTAGAGCTTGCAATCGTGCACTTGTGGTTGTCGATTTGCCTTTCGGAACCTATCAATCTGACCCAAAAGAAGCATTGCGTTCTTCGATTAGAATAATGAAAGAAAGTGGCGGACACGCTGTAAAAATGGAAGGTGGAAGCGAAATAAAGCAATCTATTAAACGCATTTTGGCAGCTGGAATTCCGGTTATGGGACATTTGGGATTAACACCACAATCTATTTATAAATTCGGAACTTATACCGTTCGTGCCAAAGAAGATGAAGAAGCCACAAAATTGATGGAAGATGCAAAATTGCTTGAAAGTTTGGGTTGTTTTGCATTAGTGGTAGAAAAAATTCCAGCACATTTAGCCGAAAAAGTAGCTAAAAGTATTTCGATTCCGGTAATTGGAATTGGTGCTGGTGGCGGTGTTGACGGTCAAGTTCTTGTAATTCACGATATGTTAGGAATGAATAACGAATTCAGTCCAAGATTCTTGCGACGATATATGAATTTATTTGATGATATGACTGCTGCCATCGGAAAATATGTTGCTGACATTAAGTCGAGTGATTTCCCGAATACAAGTGAACAATATTAGAAGCCCACTAACCCAAAAAGAGGGAATTCCTGATGAAAATAATTTCAGATAAATCTAACCTTCAAATTCTGCACGAAGACAATCATTTAATTGTGATTAATAAACGTGTTGGCGATATTGTTCAAGGCGATAAAACTGGGGATAAACCACTTTCAGATGTTGTTAAAGAATACTTGAAGTACAAATATGATAAACCTGGCGAAGTCTTTCTGGGAGTTGTTCATCGACTTGATCGTCCAACAACTGGAATTGTCGTTTTTGCTAGAACCAGCAAGGCATTGACAAGAATGAACGAATTGTTTAGCAACCGCGAAACTCAAAAAACCTATTGGGCAGTTGTTAAAAATAAACCCGAATTTTCTGAAGCAAAACTTGTTCATTATCTCAAAAGAAACGAAAAAAACAATACATCTAAAGCACATTTAAATGAAGTACCCGAGAGTAAATTGGCGAGTTTAAATTATAAAATAATTGCTTCGTTAAATAATTATTTTGCTTTAGAAATAAATCTTCACACTGGTCGGCACCACCAAATTAGGGCGCAACTTTCGGCTGTAAATTGTCCAATAAAAGGCGATTTAAAATATGGTTTTGATAGAAGTAATCCTGACGGTGGTATTCATCTTCACGCAAGAAAACTAGTTTTTATTCATCCTGTTTCAAAAGAGAAACTAGAAATTATTGCCACAGTTCCAAACGATATAATTTGGAATGCTGTTTAATCAAAAAAAATGAACTTTAAAACCGATATTCAATACCGAAAAAAAACACTTCAAGATTTGCTAGAAAATATCATTAATTACGAAAATGATATTATTGAAGCATTGTATAGAGATTTCAAAAAACCAGCTTTCGAAGCAGTTTTGACCGAGACAAACTATGTAATTTCTGATTTAAAAGAAACTATTAAAAATTTAGAATCTTGGGCAAAACCTCGTAAAGTCCGTGCATCGATTTTAAATTTCCCTTCATCGGATTTTATTTACAGCGAACCTTACGGAAATGTTTTAATCATTTCACCTTGGAATTACCCATTTCAACTAGCACTTTGTCCTTTGGTTGCAGCTGTTGCAGCTGGAAATCACGTTACTTTAAAGCCTTCTGAATTAACGCCAAATACTTCATTGATAATTGCCAATATAATTCGTGAAACATTTGACAACAAGCACGTTGTAGCAATTCTTGGCGATGTCGGAATGGCGCAACAACTATTGAAACAAAAATGGAATTATATTTTCTTTACAGGAAGCGTTCAAGTCGGAAAAATAATTGCCAAAATCGCAGCCGAAAATCTCACGCCAGTTACACTTGAGTTAGGCGGAAAAAGTCCAGTTATTGTTGACGAAACTGCCAATGTAAAAATAGCAGCAAGACGCATAATTTGGGGGAAAATTCTCAATGCTGGACAAACTTGTGTAGCACCAGATTATGTTTTAGTAAACTCAAAGGTTAAAAACGAATTTGTTCGAAATCTGAAACAAGAAATAACAAATGCTTTGGGCGAAAACCCAGAAATTTCAACAGATTATGCAAGAATTATCAATTCTAAAAACTGGGAAAGACAATTATCGTTACTCGAAAATCAAAAAATTATTGTTGGAGGAGAATCTAATCGTGAAAGTTTTTACTTGGCTCCAACCCTACTCGACGAACCTCG
>JAYVBR010000441.1:0-2529 GCA_043750395.1 Bacteroidota bacterium
CAACCATTTGCAAAACATCAAATTGATACAAAACAGTTCCTGAAACCTGTTTTTTTTCAGGATTTATTACAATTTTTCCAAAAACCGATTTGAAGTCTACATTCTGAATTTGCTGCGAAAAAATCAGATTTGAAAATAGTGTTATATATAGGTAGCGCATTTTATGTTTCATTTACAGGATTAAATTTATCTGAATCCCATTTTTTTGGATTATTTTCAATATAATAATAAATCTTTTTGTATTCCTGAAAATCTCGAACAATATGGTCGTGAAAATTTGTTTGCCAAACATCAAAATCTTTAGTATTCATTATATCATTAATCAATTTTGTAACTCTTGATTTTAAAATTCCTAAAAATGAAGAAATTGACTTTGGTTTTCTTGATAGGGTCTTTTTATTTTCTTGATCGTTGTTAGTTGCGCTGATGTTATTAGATGCGCTGCCGTGCATCTCTACAAAAGAATTATCCAATTTTTTAATAAATAAATTTTCATATTCAATATCGGTTTGTGGTGGTAAAATTCTTGTCTCAGAAAAATTATATTTTAGAATTTCAGATAATTTAATTTCGACTAAAATATGAACGTGATTTGGCATAACAATCCAATTATGAAACAACCAATTTTTTCTAATTTTGATTGAGTTTAATATTTCATTTTCAACAATTTTGCCATTATCATTCAAAATCATTTTTTCGTTTTCAATTTCTCCAAAAATGCAATTATGTTGATGCGTATTAAATGTCAAAAAATAAATCGCATTTGCAGAATAATCCCAATTTTTCAATCTATTCGATTCAATCCGATATTTATATTTGTATAATGACATTTTTTGATTTTGAAAATATTAATCTTTCCATTTTCGCAGAAATTTAGAGTTATTCATTTCGTAGAGATGCACGGTTTTTCATTTCATAGAGATGCACGGTTTTTCATTTCGTAGAGATGCACGGCAGTGCATCTAATTATAACAATTTTATTAAAATATTTTCAAATATAACAATTTCCAAATTCACAAACAAAATTCTATATTTGCATTAATTCGAATAATATCAAAATTCTGGAAACAAAACCCAATATATTTACAACACCAATCGAATACCTAAAAGGTGTTGGACCATCTCGTGGTGCATTATTGCGAAAAGAACTGGGAATTCATAAATACCAAGATTTGGTCAATTTTTACCCAAATCGATATATTGACCGAACTAAATATTACAAAATTAACGAATTACAAAACAGCAATTCAGAAATTCAAATTGTCGGAAAAATTATTCATATAAAAACCGTCGAATATGGCAAAAATCAAAAACGATTAGTAGCCACTTTTGCTGATGAAACTGGCAAAATTGATTTGAATTGGTTTCAAGGTCACAAATGGATTCAAGAATCATTAAAGCTTAATGAACCTTGTGTTGTTTTTGGAAAATGTGCTTTGTTCGGAAGTACTTTTAGTATGTCGCATCCTGATATAGAATCAATTGATGAACATAAACAAGGGTTGCAATCGGCAATGCAACCCGTTTATCCATCAACAGAAACACTTGCGAACAGGCAAGTTACAAACAAAGTCATCAATAAAATGATGCAACAATTGTTTCTTGAAATTGGACTTGGCTCATTTTTAGAAACTTTGCCTACTTATTTAATTGATGAATTGAAATTGATTTCGAAAAATGAAGCGATGTTCAATATTCATTTTCCGAAAAGTCAAGATTTATTAGCCAAAGCAACATTTAGACTAAAATTCGAAGAATTATTTTTCATTCAGTTGCAACTGATAACTAAAAATTTAATTCGAAAACACAAAATAAAAGGATTTCCTTTCACAATTGTTGGCAATAATTTCAATGAATTTTTTAAGAATCATTTACCATTTGAATTGACAAATGCTCAAAAACGAGTTGTCAAAGAAATACGAAACGATTTAGGAAGCAACGCCCAAATGAACCGTCTTTTGCAAGGCGATGTAGGTTCGGGTAAGACAATTGTTGCATTTATGAGTATGCTTTTAGCATTGGATAATGGTTTTCAGGCTTGTTTGATGGCACCAACCGAAATTCTTGCTAATCAGCATTTTACAGGATTATCAGAATTGGCTAAACCATTGAATATCAATATAAAATTATTAACTGGTTCGGTAAAAATTAAAGACCGTAGAATTATTCACGAAGAACTCGAAAACGGAACTTTAGACATTCTTATCGGAACGCACGCATTGCTAGAAGACAAAGTAAAATTCAAGAATTTAGGTTTTGCGGTAATTGACGAGCAACATAGATTTGGAGTAGAACAAAGGTCTAAATTATGGAAGAAAAACGAGATTCCACCTCACGTTTTGGTCATGACGGCAACGCCAATTCCGAGAACTTTAGCAATGAGTTTGTATGGCGATTTGGATATTTCTGTTATCGATGAATTGCCACCAGGACGAAAACCCATTCGAACCGAACACAGATTTGATAGCAACCGATTGAGAGTTTTGAAATTTATTCGTGACGAAATTGCACTTGGTAGACAAATTTATA
>JAYVBR010000442.1:0-2524 GCA_043750395.1 Bacteroidota bacterium
TCTAAAAATGGTAATAAATTAAAAAAAGTAGAAGCCGAAATTGAAAATCGTAGAAAATAAAACATAAATTTGTATCATGTTGACTCAAAAAGAAATAAATATAATAATCAAAACTTTAAAACCATACAATCCAAAACGTATTGGTTTGTTTGGATCTGTAGCTCGAAACGAAGAAACGGAATCGAGCGATATAGATATTTTGTATAGTTTTAATTCGCCAATTTCTTTATTTGGGCTTGTAGACATTCAGATCGAATTACAAAAAAATCTTCATAAAGAAGTTGATTTAGTTTCTGAAAATGCTGTTCACCCATTATTAAAAGACGGTATTTTCAATGATATAAGAATTATTTATGGGCAATGATAAAAATATTTTTCAACTTCAACATGTAATAGATTGTATCGAAAAAATTGAAATTATTACAAGGAATTTAGCATATCGAGATTATTTAGAAGATTGGATAAAACAAGATGCAATTTTCAGAAATATAGAGATCATAGGCGAAGCAATTGCAAATGTTGATGATGTTTTAAAGCAAAAACATCCTGAAGTCCCATGGGTTCAAGCCAAAGGAATGCGTAATTTTTTAATTCACGAATATTTCAAGGTTGATCACGATGCAGTTTGGAATACTTATCATGATCATTTACCAAAATTAAAATTTCAAATAGTTGCAATCATTAACGACATTAAACCGACCTAATAAATGTCACACAACCATTCACATCACGAAGTAAAAGGCAAAAATCTTTTGTTTTCAATTGTACTGAATATTATAATCACGGTTGCACAAATAATCGGTGGCATTCTATCCGGGAGCTTGGCTCTTATTTCAGATGCTTTGCACAACTTTTCTGATGTTTTATCATTGATTTTTAGCTATATAGCCAATGTTTTATCCAAACGAAAAGCATCTATAAACCAAACTTTTGGTTACAAACGTGCCGAAATTATCGCGGCTTTTGTCAATGCAATGTCGCTTATTATTGTTGCAATTTATTTAATTTTTGAAGCTTCGCAAAGATTCTTGCATCCTGAACCAATCAAGTCTAATTTAGTGATTTGGATGTCGTTGTTGGGAATTTTTGCCAATGGATTTTCGGCATTATTGCTCAAAAAAGATTCACAGCACAATTTGAATATGAAATCGGCATACATCCATCTTTTTACAGATATGATGGCTTCTGTAGCGGTTTTGATAGGTGGTATTTTGATGAAATATTTCCAAATTTATTGGATAGACAGTCTTTTGACTTTTGCAATCGCCATTTATCTTATTTATATTGGCTATGATTTATTGAAGGATTCCACCAAAATCTTGATGCTTTTTACGCCATCTAATATTGACATCAAAGAAATTGTTCGTGAAGTACACCAGGTTCCTGGCGTTGCAAAATTGCATCACATTCATGTTTGGCATTTGAACGAACACGAATTGCATCTTGAGGCGCACCTTGATTGTTCTGGAGATTTGAAACTGAGTGAATTCAATATTTTGTCTGATAAAATAGAAATATTGTTGCTTCAAAAATTCAACATTAACCACACCAACATTCAACCAGAATATCAAAAAGAAGAAAACTCAAAGGATTTTATTGTTCAAGATTAGGTTTTATGGCTATTAAAAAAAATCTTGTACTCAAAATTTTTTTTATTTTTTGTTAAGAAAATTACTATTATATATGACTTCAAAAAAAACATGACAAAAATTACTTTTTTGGCTATTTTTTGTAGTCAAATTTTTTTTGCGCAAGACAAAACCAGCATTCTTTCTCTACAAGAAACAGTTACCATCGGTTTTGATAAAACCATTTCTGTAAAATCTTTTGTACAAGAAAAAAGATTTATACCAAAAAGTAAATTTAGAGATGACTTTACGATCAGGATTCCGTTTAATAATTTTAACGAAATATCTGCAATAAAGGGTTTTACGACAAACATCAAAACGGATAAGGAAACCACTATTTCTGGCGTTCAAACTTATGATGTGCAGCAAGCTGATGTTTTTCATAGTGATTTTAAATTCAAATATTTTGTTTTTCCTAACGTTGAAGACAATTCTACGGTTGAATATACATACACAAACAAATATTTAGAACATAAATTACTTTCGGTTTTTGATTTTCAAAATGAATTTTAAACAGACAAAGCTACTTTAAAGATCATTTGCGATCCAAAAATCGAAATTGGTTTCAAAATATTTGGTGACCATCAAGACAAAATTATTTTTAGTGAAACCATTGAAAAAGGACAGAAAGTTTATACCTGGCAGGCAGAAAACATCGTCGCTTTTGAGCCAGAATCTGTCATGTGCGCCACGGGCAACTATGTTACGCATTTGGTTTATTTTATAAAATCTTTTGAAAATCAATCAATCAAAGAAACTGTTTTTGGTTCACCAAAAGACCTTTATAAATGGTATTCGTCGCTGGTTCGAGATATAAATCTTAAAGATAAATCGAAAATTATTCAAAAAACCAATGATTTAATAAAAGATAAAAAAACTGAAATCGACAAGGCGAA
>JAYVBR010000443.1:0-5886 GCA_043750395.1 Bacteroidota bacterium
GTAAAGTTGGCACCACCATTTAGGCTAAACACACCTGCACCATCTCTATTTCTGCCTGCAATGCCCAAGTAAGGGTTATTACCAGCATCTGTATTGCCACCACTAATGGTACAGCCATTTAGGGTAATTGGTGCATTGGGGTTATTGCTGGTTACTACGTGGTAAGCATTTTCGGTATTGCCACTAATGCTTAAAGTTGCTGCATTGTTGGCATTGCTTACCAAATCGTCGTTATTAAAATCGCCACTCAATATGGTTACGTTTGTAGCAGGGTTGGCTTGGGTAAGCAAGGTTTCGGTACCTGCAAAACCACCATATACACTTACGCCGCTTTTTAGTAAAAAAGTTTTTGTTCTTGGGTTGGTTGGTATTGTGCTGTTTACATCTAGGGTTGGGTAGTAAGTGCCTGCGGCTACCCAAACTTGTGTAGCACCACAGGCGTTAATACCATCTTGTAAATTCACAAAAGCATTTGCCCAAGTTGTACCGTTGTTTAAGCCAGTTGCGTTTTTGTTTACGTAAACAGTGGGTTGCGAAACCGTATTATTTACATAAGTAAATGGTACAATATAATTACACGCGCCACCATTAGGAGTAATTTTGGTGTACAAGGTTTGCGTGCCAGAAGGTAGCGTGCAAGCTGCTACAAAAGTATTAGGTGCTGTAAATGTACCTGCTAATATTGTGGCAGCTGTGTCTGTATATATGCCATTTATAACACCATTATATGTGCCACCAAAAGTAAAAATTGGCAAACTATTATTTACAATTACTGCAGGGTTAGCTGTATTTGTAAAAGAGCCTGATAACGAATTGTATTTTATAACTCCATTGTTAGCAAAAGTGCCATTCTGATAAAAGTTGTTTTTACAAATAATCAATCCATTATTGTTTAGTATAGAATTATTATTAAAGCCACCACCACCTTGTGTAACTATTACACCACAGCCATTATTTGTGATTGTATTGAGACCACTATTGGCATTAGAGGCAATAGTTACACTAGTGCTATTCACTCGTATATACCCATTATTTGTAAATACACTTACATTGCCATTGCCTCGCAAATCCAATTCAGTATAAGTTAATGTACTGCCGTTTAGTGCTTCTATTATTACTTCGCCATTATTGATAAGTGTGCCACCGTCTAAGGTTAGTCCTATAACATTGCCACTATCACCAATTATATTTAGTCTACCATTGGAGGCTATGGTCAAGCTTTTATTGTTAAATATTTGAACATTAATAACAGTCGCTGTAGTAGACAGTGTAGGCATATTTATACCCGCTTGAATGTTTACATAATCATTACTTGTAGGCACTGTGTTTGTATTCCAATTAGAGGCTGTATTCCAATCAGTACTTGTGGTTCCTGTCCAATCTACAGTAGCGGCATTTGCATTTTTGGTAATAAATAGTAGGCATAAAAAGGAAATTAATGGTAGTAATTTTTTCATAAAAATGATTTTTTAAAATACAATGCAAAAAAACAAATTATGTTTTAAAAAAACAAAAGAATGTGAAGTATGGTGCCTTTTTTGGGAAGTATGAACAAATAAGTGTAAATTTTAACACGTTTATAGGAATTAACTGTTATTTAAAGCGATGTTTATTTTAAAAATTTAACCGCAAATTGCATGAATTTTTACAAATGGTGTTTTAGTGTTTCAAACCTGCTTCTCGATACTATTTCACATAGCCCAACATTGCATTGCCATTCCAACGAAGGAAGAATCTCACGTTAGTTGCTCACCTTAGTTGCACACAATTCTTGCTCAAGCTAATTGAGATTCCTACGGAATGACAAATTGTAGTTGAAAACAAAACCCACCCAACGTTGTCATTCCGAAGGAATCCCACGTTAGTTGCTCACGAAACTTGCTCAAGTTTGTTGAGATTCCTACGGAATGACAAAGTTGGGTTGAAAATGAATGTTGACCAAAATTTGTGTTGAAAACTAACACCACCCAACGTTGTCATTCCGCAGGAATCTCACCTTAGTTGCTCACGATTCTTGCTCAAGTTTGTTGAGATTCCTCCTTCGTCGGAATGACAAATTTGGGTTAAAAATGAATGCTACCCAAAATTTGTGTTGAAAACTAACACCACCCAACTTTGTCATTCCATAAAAATCCCACGTTAGTTGCTCACCTTAGTTGCACACAATTCTTGCTCAAGTTTGTTGAGATTCCTTCGGACTCGAGACCAATGTCCTGAAGTTAAGAGAAATTTCAATATTGATTTGTCATTTCGACGACAGGAGAAATCACATAATGTGAGCAACTAATGAGATTTCTCCTGTCGTCGAAATGACAAAAAAAGCTTAATTTAAAGACATTGGACCCGAGGCAACAACTGCAAACTGGCTAAGCAATGACAAAGTTGGGTTGAAAATGAATGTTGACCAAAATTTCAAACAAAAAAACCTGTTGCTAATAAACAACAGTTTCCAAAACAGTTTAAAAACTACTACCCTAAAAAACTATTTATATCATTTTTATCGTTGTACTGGACCACTGCCAACAGTAAAGTTTGGTACTGCAAAATTAGTAATACCGTCGCCACCATAAGTAGTGCCAATAATAGCAAATAATGCTGTATTTGAACTAATACTTAAAAGTCTGCCATCGCAGAGGATACTGTTTCCTGCAACAGTACTGTTAGCCACGTGCATAAAAACTGTACCCATTGTCATTTCCCCGCCACCGCCAACCAAGTTTCCAGAGCCTATACTAGGAAAAATACCACTAGCAACTATATAAAATTTTACTCCAACTGTTGCTGGCGTTGCTGGTGCCTGCCACGTGGCATTACCAGCAGCATCTGTAGCAGTTAGCACTTTTCCAGAAGCTGGTGTGCCAGCCGTTACTTGCAGGTTGGTGGTTTTGGTTTTGCCAGCAACGTCTAGTCTTTCTGTTGGGGCTATGCCAATACCTACATTTCCGTTACCTTTAATTCGCATTAACTCGTTTGAGGTCGTTGCGCTTGTACCTGCATAAAATACGTGGTCTGCGCCTACATCATCTGTTTGAAATCGTAGTGTACCATTGTTAATACCCAATCCGTAAAACTGATTGTCGTTATTGGTACTTTCATATAAAACAAATTTTCTGTTTCCTGTTGTATTGCCAAGTTGCAGTGGTGCGTTTGGGTTATTTGTGCCAATACCTACAAAACCTGTTGTCGCTTTTATTGTAACTCTGTCAGAATTGTTTGTATAAATAGGAAAATCAAAGTTATTAGAAGTACCTATTCCTCCAGTGTAGTTTGCGCCACCAGGACCAAAGCTTACAATTGCACCATTAAGAGCATTGGTAATTTGCAATTCTGCATTGTCTTTTAGAATATCTAAGGTTCTTGTTGGCGTATTTGTTCCTATACCAACTCTTTGACCGTTATCAAAAATTTGGCTATTACTTAAAGTTGTACCATTCCACTTCGGGACAAAGTTATTTGCTAAAAAACCCACTTTAGGGTCGGTTTCTCCTCCAGAATTTAAATCTTGCCAACCTGCAACAGTTGAAAATACGTTTGCTTTAAAATAAAAATCGAAACCTGGAAAGCTACCAGCACCTGGTTGTAGTAAATTTCCTCCGGCATAAGAATCGGTGTTCGAAAATCTAATAGCCAAATTTGAAGCATTGACTCTAAAATTGTAAACTGATGCTGTTGTTAATGCTAATGGTGTTGCCAAAGTAACAACGTTAATACCCACTACCATATTGAAAGTAGTGGTGTTTGAACCTGCTAGTGTACCTGCACCTGCAACTAAAGTAGCATTTGCATTGGCAGTTGTCGAAATAAATTCTACCGAAACCAATTGCCCAGTTTGCCCTGCTGTAAAACTTTGCCCATATTCGGTTGAGCCGCTACTTGTTGAATTTTCTAATAAATTAGATTGATCTATTGATGTTATTGAACCATTAAAATAGCCTTGAAATTTTAATACAGTTTCGTTGAAAATCGTCAAGCCAGATTTTGGCGAAGCAATAGCATCGCGTTGTGTGGTGGTCATTCTGGGTAATAAAACGCCGCCTGTTGTTGAGGTGATATCTAACTGTGCAGAAACATCGGGTGTGTTGGTGCCAATACCCACTTTGGCCGCATCTGAAACATAAAGTGCCGATGTGCCGTTGTCTTGAATATCGAAATCGCCTGTATTTTGAAGGTTTATGGTGGTGTTGGCGGTGCCGTTGTTATTAAAATTGAGTGCTTGTGCCGCAGTTTGTGTAATGGTTGTATTGGCAGTTAGTGCGCCACCTAGTTGAATGTCGTTGGCTGTTTTGGTTAAACCGTTACTGGCAGTTTCTGTTGAGCCAGCTCCTGTTATGGTTGCCCAATTAAAACCATTATAGTACCAAAAACCAACAAAAAAATCAGTTTGGTAAATAACTAAACCTGTTGCAGGTGTAACAATTGCAAGTCTTTGAGCAGAAGTCATTCTAGGAATTAATAATCCCTTGTCGGTTGCTGTAATGTCAAGCATTGAACTTGGGTCTGGCGTGGTGGTGTTTACGCCCACTTGTGCGAATGTTGCCATACTGAAAAGCAACATAACGATTGGTAGTAATTTTGTACTCATATTGAATAGTTTTTGAAATTGGTTTTCTTGAATCGAACTGAAAAAGCGAACTGATGTTGTAATTTTTGATTTCATTTGGTAGTGATTTTAATTTGTACAAAATGACAATTAAAGTTTTGTAATTGCAAAAGAATGTTAAGTATGGAAACTTTTTTGGGAAGTATGAACATTTTTGACTAAAAAACTTCGATTTCTTTGTCAAGTTTGCGAAAAACAAAATTAATTTCTTCTTTATAAGTACTTGAAATTGGAATTCTATTCTCATCGATTGTTAACGAAATTGCATTGAAACTTTCGACCTTATTAACATTTACAATAAATCTCAAATGCACTTGTTTGAGAATACTATTGTTTGGAATTTGTTCCAAAAAACTTGATAATTTATTTCTTATTACATAAGTTTCATAATCCAAATGAATTGTTAGATAATTTCCTTTGGAACTGATGTAATTTATTTGATCTATAAAAATTTTAGTTTCTTGGTTGCGTTCTTGAATTGTTATAAATTGATTTTGTTTAGCATCAATACTATTTTGTAAACTTTTAGTGTTGTTAATGGCTATATTGATTGTAGTTATCAAACTTTGGTTATGAAAAGGTTTTGTCAAAAATCCATCTAAATTTAGTTGATCGATTTTATTCAATATTTCAGGATTTTCATTATTTGATAAAAAAACTATCGGTACATTGATTTCGGATTTAATTTTTCTAGCCAACCAAATGGCATCTTTTTTTATGATAAGATTATTGTCTATTAATATTAAATCTATTGGCAAATTTCTTATTTCTGATAATGCTTTGACAGCGCAATTAGAACTTCCGATTACATTAAAATCGTTTTGTATTAAAAGTTCTTCCAAAAAAGTGAGACAATTGTCTAAAGCTTCGACTATGTAGATGTTTTTTTTAACCATTTGACCGTGAATTTTTGTTTTACACAAATTAAATATTTAGCAAATGAATTATTTTCGGTCGTTTATTGCAAATAAATGTGAAGTATGGTCGGTTTTTTGGGAAGTACGAACTTTTTTATTGCTTCTCGATACAATTTTGGCAGAAAAAAAGCAAAAATCACTCGAAGTTACGGTAGCGATACAAATTTGTTTTAAAAATGAAAGCTGCCCAAAATTTAGTTTGAAAAGAAAACCGCCCAATATTTGTATTGAAAACAAATCCCGCCCAACATTGTCATTCCGACGAAGTAGAAATCCCACGTTAGTTGCTCACGCAAGTTGCTCACGACACTTGCTCAAGTTTGTTGAGATTCCTACGGAATGACAAAGTTGGCTTGAAAATGAATGCTG
>JAYVBR010000444.1:0-2519 GCA_043750395.1 Bacteroidota bacterium
CTAAAACCCCAATTGCGCCAAACCACTGTTGTGCGATCGGTTTTTTATTTATTTTCAGTTTCTTCAATTTCGATTTTTAAATTTCCGTTTTCATAATCCTCGATTAACTTTTTTGCATTTTCAAAATCCTCATCTTTAACTTTTAGAGATACCGGATTAAATCCGCCTGAAGTTATTGTCCAAGGTTGAATATTTGACATATTTTCGTTTTCAGTAAATACTTGAATATCTATATTTTCCAATAAATTTCTAACATTCATTGTTTCGCTGTAAGTTCCGCTAAATATATTTTTCATTTTGTTTACTATTTAATTACTTTTCCGTTTTCAAATTTACATTCATTTTTTTCTCCTTTGTCGTTTATTGAAAAAACTAAACCGTTTTTTTTATTTTCCAAATATGGACAACTATATACCAATACTCCGTCTTTATAATCCTCTTCTAATGTTTTTTGACCCAATTCATTAAAATACTTAATCCAAACTGTTTTGTGGTCAGAAGAATATCTAATTTTCTTTTCAATTTTTTTATCATTTCCGAAATAATAAGTTTCGTCAGAAACAATTTGTTCTTTTCCGTTGAAATACAAATTGCTTTTTTTTATTACACTTTTTTCAAATTCAATTTCAAAAGTTAAATGAGTTTTATTTTTAAAATTTTGAATTTTTCCTGTAAAAAGTTCTGCGTCGGATATTTTATAAACTAAATTTTCCTTTGTGAAAATTTGTTCTTTTGTCAAAATTTCTTGAGAGTGAATTTTTAACGCAAATAACAATAATATTAGGCTAATTTTTTTCATATTTTCTTTCGGTTTTCTGTCGCTCGAAACTGTCGCACAACGTCTCGTGGCTTGGCGTCAGTTGGGGATTTAGTTAGCCAAATGTATCGATTAAAAAACCAACTTCCAAGTACAAAACCAACTTTAAAGTTCGCCTAAAACCCCAATTGCGCCAAACCGCTGTTGTGCGATCGTATTTATACCTTGTTTATGATTAATGAATAAGGTTCTTTTCTAGAAAAGCCATAAATTTCAATAAATTCCTTTGTAATTTCTTTTATAGGAATTACAGAATCTAGTTCGTTTCCTTCATAATTAAAAATAAAATATGTTTCGTTAACTTTTTTTAATTTCATTTTTTTACTTCCTTTCTCTTTCATAATTTCGAGAATTATGGGTTTTTGAAGTTCAATATTAAATGCAATTTTTATTTCAATATTTTTATTTTCAAAAGTTAGTTTCTCAATTTCACTTTCGGTTAATTCAGTTTTAGTTTTTTCCAATCTAACAAAATCTAATTCTAGTTTCTCTTTAGTTTCTTTCTGCTCATTTTTATAGAGTGTAAAACGATTTTCATTTATGAATTTATAATTTCCAAATGAATTTTCCTCTACGAATATTTCATTTTCGGTTATTTTGTAATTATTTGTCTGAAGAGTTTTTTCTAAGTCTGAAGAAATAATTTTACCTTCTTTGAATTCAAAAGCATTAATTTTTGGAACTAAATAGGTATCGCCATTTTTAGTCAAAATCCACTTTCCCTCAAAATTTTGTCCAAAGCCTAAATTCATAAATAAAAATGTAAAAATTATTTTCAATATTTTCATTGTAAAGTCCTTTCAACGTTCAGTTTTTCCAATATGTCGCACAACGTCTCGTGGCTTGGCGTCAGTTGGGGATTTGGTGAGCCAAATGTATAAATTTAAGACTAGACTTCCAAGTACAAAACCAACTTTAAAGTTTCCCTAAAACCCCAATTGCGCCAAACCGCTGTTAGCGGATAGTGCCTTTTGTTCTTTTTGAAATTCGCTACTTTTTTTGTTTAAATATTTTTTAAAATCATCGATATTCATTCCGAAAGTTTCTTCGGAAATTTTATTTTTAATTTCTCTAAATGTTTTAACTGTGTCGAAACTTTTAGTTTTTTCTTCTGTTTTGCTATTTTTCATAATCTATAATTTCTTTTGGTGATCTAATTTCCAATTGAACGTAACCGTTTTTCAAATTTACGCTATTATATCCTCTAATTCGGTAAACATTAACAATATGTTTAAAATTCCAACTCACTAAAATATCTGCTTTATGAATTGTTGCCAAAGCAATATGAATACAATCATCAAAACTTGTTTTTCCAACAACATTTTCGTAAATATATTGTTTAGCCAGTTTTAAAGCATCTTCATCAACCTTTAAATATTCTAAATTCTCTTTCGGTAATGAATTAAAATGCAATTTTACATTTTCTGGCGCATTTAGTAATTCGTTTTCAGTCAAATCAGAATATACACAAATTATTCCACCCAATTTTAGTCGTTCAAAAAGTTGAAGAGTTTCTTCTTCAAATTCTTTGTCAAAAACTCCGCCGAAAACTGAAGTATCAAAATAAAATCTTTGTTTCATAATTCTCAAATATTTTATTCAAAATTACAAAACTTTTTATTCTTTTCTGCAATTGTTCTTAATTCTACGATTTTTTTGGCATTTCCGCTAACGTCTCGTGGCTTGGCGTCAGTTGGGGATT
>JAYVBR010000445.1:0-13294 GCA_043750395.1 Bacteroidota bacterium
GTATTGATTGGTTTCATTCGACCACCAGCATCTTGAATAATTATTTTTCCGAATTTAGCTGCGTGAATTTCGCTAACTGTGAATTTGCTAATTAATGAATCAAGTTCTTTTTGGGTTGGTTCGCGGCGTTCGTGTTGTTCCTCTTTTAATTGCGAAAAACCATTTAATGAAAATAACAAAATAAAAATTGCTAATAATTTTTCTTTCTTGGTCTTCACATTTTCTAATTTTCTTTTTAAATCATCAAAACGAGTATTTTTGGTAAATAAAATTGCCATCATTGCAAAAAACAACATAAAATAACCAGCATAAGTAATTGCTGTTCCCCAAAAATCGTGATTTACTGATAGAATTGTTCCTTTTTCGTCTTCGTCAAACGAGGATTGAAAAAACCGATACCCTTTGTGGTCTAAAATATTATTCATAAAAATTCTTGCATCATAACTTTCAGGTTTGTCGATAACCGTAACTTGACTTTCGAACGAGGCATAACTTTTTTCGGTTCCTGGATATTTTTTGGCAATAAAATCTTTGACTTTTATTTCGAATGGTAATTTGTAAACTTTGCTTCCAAAAGATAAATTAAATTCCAATATTCCAATTTTGACACTTTTGGTTTCGCCTTCTTTTCCTTTTGATCCAACAAGCGTAACTTCTTTTTCTTGATTTTGTGATTTTACAATCAAAACTATTGCATCATCTTCTTTTTCGGCTTTATAATCGTTCGATGATTTATAGGCAATTAAACCTTTTTTCGCAGGATCAGGAAATACAAATTGCGCATTTCCCACGTTATATAGTGACCGCATCATCAATTTTTGAGTAGCATCTTTAACAACTTTACCTTGTAGCTTGTCAGCCATTCGCATAAATTGTCCTTCGAATGGCATATTTACAGTATATTCTTCGCCCAAAGTATTGATGTTTACTGCGCCTTGAGTGGTTTTGTTAAGAGAGAATAACAAGTTATGAATGTTTTGTACCTCGCCAGATTTTAAAAAATGTTCGTGACGCGTTCCACCCGATGATTCTACTAATTTTAAATAAATTGTGCCATTTTTATCTTCTTTTATGAATTCTTTTGCGCCCATAATGAATTCCTTTTTCTCAATTTCGAATGGAATAATATCGAATTTATTAGAAAATGAGAATGAATTTTGAATTTTTTGGGAAAACAAAACTGGTTTTTCGAATTTTAATTGTTGCATTTTGCCATCGTGTTGACCAAAAACAGTAACATTCAAGAAGGTTTTATCAGAAAAAAAACGACTTTCAGTAGCGTTTTCACGAATGGGCATCATTCCTTCGAATGAAATATATCGGGTTATTGCTGCACCAATTAATATAAAAATAAAAGATAAATGGAGTAGGAGTGTTGCCCATTTTTCTCGTCGCAACAATTGATAACGCTGAATGTTTCCAAAGAAATTAATCAAGAAAAATAAATGAATAGCTTCGAACCACCAAGCGTTATAAATCCAAATTTTGGCGGTATCAGTATTGTATTTGCTTTCGATAAATGTTCCTGCAGCCATAGCTACTGCGTAACCAATAAATAAAACAGCCATCATTCGAGTTGAAAATAAGACTGAGAGTATTTTTTTATACATTATATATACACTTTTATAAAGTCGTACAAAAGTAATTAAAAATGTTTGGTTTGAAAGTTGACAATGTCTTAAATAAAACAAAATTTATTGAGTAATTGGGTTGCGTGAGTGATAGAAGGGAAAATCCTTTTTCTTGATTTTTCTTCAAGAAAAAGATTTGGAATGAAAGCACGACCTTGTCTTTTTCTGACAAGGTCACGCCCAAAATAATAATTATTCTTCTAGTAAATCTGGTCTTCTATTTCGTGTGTGTTCAAATGCCATTTCTTCTCGCCATTTATCGATTTTGGCGAAATTGCCGCTGGTTAAAACTTCTGGAACTTTCCAGCCCTTATAATCGGCTGGGCGTGTGTAAATTGGACCCGAAAGCAAATTGTCTTGAAAACTATCTGTCAACGCTGATGTTTCGTCGCTTAGAACTCCGGGAATTAATCGAATTAGTGCATCGGATAAGACAATTGCACCCAATTCTCCGCCAGATAAAACATAATCGCCAATAGAAATTTCTTTGGTTATAAAATGATCGCGAACGCGTTGATCGACACCTTTATAATGTCCACAAAGAATTATAATATTTTTTAACATTGACATCGAATTGGCCATTTTCTGATTTAAAGTTACACCGTCGGGCGACATATAAATTACTTCGTCGTAACTTCTTTCGGATTTTAAAAATGCAATGCAATCGTCGATTGGTTGAATGTTCATAACCATTCCGGCACCGCCACCATAAGGATAATCGTCTACTGATTTCTGCTTGTTGGTTGTATAATCGCGAAGATTGTGAAAATGAACTTCGACTAAACCTTTGTCAATTGCACGTTTCATTATCGATGCTTCGAATGGGCTTCTTAGCAATTCAGGCAAAAGTGTAATAATATCTATTCTCATTATCTTAATTTCGTTATTGCAAATATACAATGTTTATGATAATTTTAGGTTTTAGAGTTTTAGTTTTCGGAATTTCGAGTTAATTTTGTTTTTTTATACAATTATGAAAAAATTGAAAGAACGCTGGCAAATAAAATCTAATTTTCAATTGGCAGTTATTTTTGTGGTTTTTGCAATAAATGGTTCATTATCGGCAAAAATTGGTCAACTTTTAATGAATTTATTTGGTTTAAATAAAGAAAATCTAAATTTGATTTTTTATTATTTGATTTTTATAATAATTGTAACATTAATTTATCCGTTTTTATTGATTGCAAATGGTTTTATTTTCGGACAATTCGTGTTTTTTTTCCTATTTTCCAGAAAAATGTTGAAAAGTATTGGTTTAGGATTTATATTTGATTCAAAAAAAAATCCCGAATAAATCGAGATTTTTTAAGTTTATAAAAAGAAATTATTTTTCTTTTCGGATTACATATACATAAATCCAAGTTAATGTAAAAGTAGGAATAGCATCTGTAAAAGGAATTAATTCTTCTAGAGTTCCAAAAACTCCAGCAATTTTACCAGTCCAACCGCTGTACATCTTGGCCAATAAAATTCCCGAAACTGGTGCCCAAATTACATCTATTGATTCTGCAACTCCAGGAATTAAGTAAGAAATCATTCCGATTAAATCGAATATTATTCCGAGAAAAAGTTTCAACATTTTGTGTGTATTTATTTTTGTAGTACTTTCTATTTCTATTTGTATTTGATTTGTCATTTTTATTTTTATAATTTAATATTCAGTAGTTAAATATACAAAACTAATGCCAAATTTTAGTTTTTGGATTTAGATTATGGATTTCAGTGTTTTTGGATTAAAATTTGTTTCTTTGTGAAAAGATATAATTAATGATTCAGGCAAAAAACATTCATAAATTTTACGAGAAACTACAAGTTTTAAAAGGAGTTGATTTACATATAAAAAAAGGTGAAATCGTTTCAATAGTCGGGGCTTCGGGCGCAGGAAAAACTACTTTATTGCAAATTCTTGGAACTTTAGATTTATCGTCTAAAGAAAATTCGTCAGAGCTTTTAATAAACGGAATCAACATTTTGAAAATGAACGATACCGAAATGTCCAAATTTAGAAACTTAAATCTTGGATTTATATTTCAATTCCATCAACTTTTGCCAGAGTTTACTGCACTTGAAAACGTTTGTATTCCAGCATTTATAGCTAATAAAGATAAAAAAGAAACAGAAATTGAAGCAAAAAAACTTTTAGACTATTTAGGTTTATCGCACAGAATTAATCACAAACCCAATGAACTTTCGGGTGGCGAACAACAACGTGTTGCAGTTGCCAGAGCATTAATTAACAAACCAGCAATTATTTTCGCAGACGAACCTTCGGGGAATTTAGATACTGCATCGGCTGAAAATCTTCACCAATTGTTTTTCAAATTGCGAGATGAATTTGGTCAAACTTTTGTAATTGTGACGCACAACGAGGAGTTGGCTAATATGGCTGATCGAAAATTGGTAATGTCGGACGGAAAAATCATATAAAACTATGATTTTAATACTTTTAAGTTGGATTGTAATGTTATTTTTTTTTATTCCAACTGGAATATTTCTAAAATCTATTCTTAAAATTGAAACTAACAATTTAAGTATAATTACATTTTTAGGGATGTTTTTGCAAACTATTTTTTTAAGTATTTGTTGTTTTTTTACAAATTTAGGAATTGAAATTTTTATTACAAATGCCATTTTAGTTTCAATTATAACTTTTTACAAATCTTATGAAATTAAAATTGCTTTAACAGAATTTAAAAATTGTTTTAAATTAAATTCTATTTTATCGAAAATTAGTTTGGTAATTATAATTATTTCTAGCCTTTTTGTTTGTTCAAAATCTCCGTTATTAATTGATAATGAAAGTTATTATATTCAAACCATAAAATGGATAAATGAGTTTGGATTCGTAAAAGGTTTGGCAAATTTGCATATTTTCTTGGCTCAAACTTCGCCTTTTCATGTTTTGCAAGCAGGATTTAATTTTAGTTTTTTAACAAATAATTTGAATGATTTTAATGGATTGATTTTAATTATTTCTAGCTTTTTTTTCGTAGTGAAATTCGAAAAAATATATCTAGAAACTAATAATTTTCATTGGATTGGATTAATTCCTATTTTTAATGTTTTGTTTTTTCAATTTATCAGACAACCTTCTCCAGATTTAATAATTATTTTAATTTTACAAATAATTTTCTATTTATTTTTAGAAGAAAACCGCTCTAATAATGCTTTAAAAATATCTATATTATTGTTTTATTTTCTTGTGTTAATTAAAATTACAATTGTTCCCATCACAATTTTAATTTTATTTTGGATTTATAAACAAAACAAATTTTTTGGTTTATTTTTTATACTTGGAATTTTAATTTCGTTGATTTTAATTCTAAAAAACATAATTATTTCAGGATATCCACTTTTTCCATTTGAATATTTTGCAATGAATGTTGATTGGAAAATTCCACAAAATTTGTTTTTATTTATTACAGAATCTACTAAAAATGCTGGTTATTTTGAAAACGAAATTGTTTTAAATCCTACATTTTATCAAAAAATAAACGCTTGGTTACATCTCTCAGGATTGAATCGAATTTTTAATTTAGGGATGATTTTGTTGTTTATTTTGAGTTTATTTATCAATGAATTTAGAAAAAATAAAAATTACATAATTTTATATTTTGTGCTTTTAATTCACTTTTTGGTTTTGTTATTGACTTCGCCTCAGTTTAGGTTTTTCTTGCCCGAATTTGTATTTTTTACAGTTTTAATAATTTGCATTGTTATAAATTTTTTTAAGTTTGATTTTAAAACCGTTCAAATTTTTATGATTTTATTTTTAATATTTTCAACTATTTTTATTGAATTTTTAGATTTTAATAAATTGACAGATAATAAATTGCTTCAAAACAAATCAGTTTTTAAATTAGCAAATATTATTATTCCACAAAATAATTCCAAATATAATTTTATGGAATTTGAAAAAATAAAAAATGGTAATTTTGAATATTTTTCTCCAAAAGAAAACTTTTTTTTTTATGGAACTGGCAATGGAAATTTGCCTTGCGTAAATAAATTTCAAATCGAATATCTTGAAAAATATTATTTCATAAAACCACAATTGCGAACTGATAATTTGAAAGACGGGTTTTATTCAAAAATTTTAAAACCTAAATATGAATAAAACAGAATTAAAAGATTTTCTAGATGAAAAAGTTGAGTTGTACAACAACACTAAATTCATCGAATCAGACCCAATTCAGATTCCACATTTGTTTACTTTTAAAGAAGATATTGAAATTGCTGGATTTTTAGCAGCAACTATTTCTTGGGGAAATCGTAAAATGATTATAAAAAATTCACATAAAATGATGCAAATTATGGGCAATTCTCCATATGATTTTGTAATGTCGCACAGCGATAACAATCTCGAAAAACTCGATAATTTTGTTCATAGAACTTTCAATAAAATAGATTATTCAACTTTTATATATGGATTGAAAAATATTTATCAAAATCATAATGGCTTAGAAAATATTTTTGCTAAAAATCAAGAAAAAGATTCTTTGCAAAAAAGTATTTCAGAATTCAAAAAAGTTTTTTTTGAAATAAATCATGAATTCAGAACTCAAAAACATGTTTCTGATCCATTGAACAATTCGGCTGCAAAACGAATCAATATGTTTTTGCGTTGGATGATTAGAAATGACAATAAAAAAGTAGATTTAGGAATTTGGAAAACCATTTCGCCAAGTAAATTATCTTGCCCGCTTGATGTTCATTCAGGCAACGTAGCCAGAAAATTAGGTTTACTGAATCGAAAACAAAACGACGCAAAAGCTTTGAACGAATTAGATTTATATCTTAGAAAGTTAGATGAAAATGATCCTGTTAAATATGATTTTGCACTTTTTGGATTAGGAGTTTTCGAAGGGTTTTAAATCTTTTTACAAATTTTTTCTAAATGTTTTTCTTCTACAATGTGTAACAGGTTGAAAATTTTTCCATAGCAAATGAATTGCATGATTATCAGCTAATTCAGGTGTTCTAATACAGTTTTGTATTCCCTTTTCATTAAAAGTCGTGTGCATTTCTTTGAAAAGTATGGCGTGAACTCCTTTGTTTTGATAATCAGGATGAACACCAATTAAATAAAAAATCACATCTTTAGATTTTTTTCTAGCACTTAGAATATGAAAAATTCCAAACGGAAAAAGTTTGCCTTTTGCTTTTTGTAAAGCATCTGAAAAACTTGGCATTACTATTGCAAAAGCAATTAAATTTTCATCTTTATCTTCAACAAATTTTATATATTCTGGGTTTATAAAACTGATGTATTTTTTCTTGAAATATTCTTTTTCACGCTCAGAAATTGCAACAAATGATGATAAATTAACATACGATTCGTTGAATAAATTAAACATTTTGTCTACGTGTGGTAAAACATCTTTTGTCTTTTTGAAATTTAATGCTTTTAGATTGTATCTGCGTTTTACTAAATCTTGTGCTTTATCAAAAAATTCTGGTTTTATGTTTTCAAATAGCATTTTGTTTTCTAAATACTCTTTTTCAACAACAAACCCTAATTGCTCAAAATGATTGGCATAATAGGGAAAATTATACCAAGTTATCATTGTTCCAAGTTCGTCAAATCCTTCGGTTAAAACGCCAACTTTGTCAAGATTTGAAAATCCCATTGGACCCTCAACGTGTTCGAGATTGTTTTTTCGACCTAGTTCATAAACTTTTTCAAGTAAAACTTTTGTTACCTCAATATCATCAATAACATCAAACCAGCCAAAACGAACTTTGCTTTTTAGTTGGTTTTTAACTTCGCTCCAGTTAATTATTGCGGCTATTCGACCAACGATTTTATCATTTTGATAAGCCAAATAGTAGTAGGCTTCGGCATTTTCAAAAGCTGGATTTTTAAATTTATCAAATGTTTCAAGCTCGTCCGCAATAATTGGTGGCACCCAATATATGTTCCCTTTATATAATGAAAATGGAAATTTTATAAAAACTGTAATTTCCTTTCTAGAAATGGCTTCTTTAATAGTAATCATTACGGTGTTTTTCCTGGATCTACTTTATCTGGTGGAATTGCACTCGGAATAGTTTCGATTGGTTTAACTTTTTGTTTCTTTTTTGGTTTTTTCAGTTTCTTGATTTGAATTTTATCTTCTTTATAGTTTTTGTCAAAACGCCAAGAAAAACCAACTCCACCATAAAATACAGAGGGCGTGTTTTTTAAACTTTTACTTATTGAAACATCTATTTGTGTACTTTTTTTGAATAAATAGGCAACTCCAATTGTACCGATAGCGTCAGAATATATTTTACTTTTAAAACCTTTATTTTCAATAAATGCTGACCAATGATCATTGAAACCTTTGGTATAAGTCAATATATATCCTAAATTCATATCATCAGATGATATTCTATCCGCATAAAAATTAGTTACAAATACTTGGCTTCCATAAAACTGATTTTGAGTAATTAACATCACTTTTGGGTCAATAATTTCTTGTTTTCCTGTAAAAAATGGATTGTTAGAAAAGTTCAAATTTATTCCAGCGTAAATTGCAACTGCAGGAATTAATTGTGACCATTTAAAACTATTGTTTCTAACCCAACTATAAACATCAGGTTTTTCAAGTTTTTTGTATGGATCTAAAATCAGAGCTTTAAATCCAAATTGAAGTTTTTTCACACCAGATCGGTTATAAGAATTGTTTCCAAATTTATATGTATCGCTTTGAATTTGAAGATTAAGAATCGATTCAAACTGAGATGCAAATAAACCATAACGTAAAGCTAAATCAAAATCATATCCAATAGCTTTATAATTTAATGTTTTGTGGTCTTCTTTAAATCTTGAAACACCAATTTCAGATTGAAATACAGTTTTACCTACCGAAAAAGCTGACATAGATTCGCCTGGTCGGTTCGAGTTAATAACATCTGTGTATTGAGCATTGCAAGTAAAATTTAAGAAAAATGCAATCACAAAAACAGTATATTTTATTTTGAACATCCTAAAATATTTATAAATGTTTTCAAAAATACTAATTTATTATTTATTTAAGAACAAATTTTGAAAAATGATGTTACAATTTATTAATTTTGAAAAAAATATTTACTGTTTATGCAAGAAGCCTCTTTTAATGGATTTGTTAAAATGATATTTTCGTTAATCATTTTTTATTATGTTGTAAAATTCTTGGCTAAGCTATTTTTGCCAATTTTGGTAAAAAAAGCAGTTGAAAAAGCTGGAGAAAAATTTCAACAAAATCAAAACTATAATTCACATCAAAACACTCAAGACGAAGTAATCGTAAATACAAAATCAGATAAGCCTCGCGAAACAAAAAAAGTTGGCGAGTACGTAGATTTTGAAGAAATTGATTAAAGCCCCCAACCCTCAAAAGGGGAATAAAAATTAAACATTATCAATGAAAAACCTTAATAAATTTTATCCTCACGCACTTGCGATTTTTAGTTTCATAATAATTTCATTAATTTATTTTTATCCAGTTCTTGAAGGAAAAAAAATTGCTCAATCAGATATTGCTCAATATACTGGAATGGCAAAAGAGCAAAATGACTTTCGAAAAACTGAAAACGCTGAACCATATTGGACAAATTCAGCTTTTGGCGGTATGCCAACTTATCAACTTGGAGCCAATTATCCTCACGAATACATCAGTTCGATTGATAAAATGTTGCGATTTTTGCCTCGACCAGCTGATTATTTGTTTTTATATTTCTTAGGATTTTACATTTTGTTATTGGTTTTAAAAACCGATCCGTTAAAAGCTTTTTTTGGGGCTTTGGCTTTTGGTTTTTCGACCTATTTGATTATTATTCTTGGAGTTGGTCACAATTCTAAAGCGCACGCAATTGCCTATATGCCAATGGTTTTAGCAGGAATAATTTTGGTTTTTCAAAAACGATTTATTCTTGGCGGATTGCTTACAATGTTTGCCGTTGCATTCGAAATCAATGCAAATCATTTGCAAATGACTTATTATTTGTTTTTTTTAATTTTGCCAATTGTTGTTTTTTATTGTATTAAATTCATTAAAAATAACGAGCAAAAAGAACTTCTAAAAAGTTTTGGAATCCTTGCCATTGCGGGATTATTGGCAATTGGAACCAATGCAACTGCATTAATGGCAACATCAGAATATGCCAAAGAAAGTACTCGAAGCAAAAGCGAATTGAAATTAGACGAAAAAGGTAAGAAACTCGAAAGTCAAAATGCAATGTCCAATGATTATATAACGCAATATAGTTACGGAATTTTCGAAAGTTTCAATTTAATTGCGCCACGTTTATTAGGCGGAAGCGGCTCAGAAAAACTTGATGAAAATTCAAGTTCGTATGATTTTGTGCTAAAGCAAGGTGCATCAGAACAAGAAGCCAAAGATTTTATTGCAACAATGCCAACTTATTGGGGCGAGCAACCAGGCGTTTCTGCACCTGCATATATAGGAGCGATTATTTTTTTCTTAACGATTTTGTGTTTATTTGCTGATAGGCGAAAAATTAAATATGTTTTTTTGGCTGGCGCAATCATTTCGTTGGTGCTTTCTTGGGGGAAAAACATATCATTTTTAACTGATTTTCTAATAGATTATTTGCCGTTATACAATAAGTTTAGAGCAGTTTCGTCGATTCAAGTTTTGTTAGAATTGGCTTTTCCTGTTTTGGCAATAATGGGTTTGCAAGCCTATTTTAAATTAGATAAAGACCAGAAATGGAAAGCACTTTGGCAAACATCAGCTATCGGTTTTGGTACAATTGTGTTGTTGTTTTTATGCAAATCAATGTTCGATTTTGCTGGTGCAAATGATGGATTTTATATTCAACAATATGGAGAAGCTGGACGCCCATTTATTGATGCTTTGAAAGAAGATCGAATGACAATGTATTCGGCAGATTTATTGCGATCTGGATTTTTAATTTTGATTGCTGCAGGCGTTTTATGGTTGTCGATTAAAGAAAAACTGGCTCAAAATACTGCAATCATTATCATTGGAATTTTTATGGTTGGCGATTTGTTTTTTATTGATAAAAATTATCTCGATGCCAAAAGTTTTGTTTCAGCGAGCGAAGTTGATATTCCGTTTACGGCATCAGAAGCCGATAATCAGATTTTGCAAGACACGACAAATTTCAGAGTTTTTGATGTTGATGGACAATTAAATAGCGCCAAAGCATCTTATTTTCATAAATCGATTGGTGGTTATAGTGGCGTAAAACCTCGAAGAATGCAACAGCTTTTTGATTATCAGATTGCGAATAACAATATGGAAATTTTGAATATGTTGAATGTAAAATATGTAATTCAAGCCGATGAAAAAGGTGAAGAAACACCAAGTCAAAATCCTGATGCTAATGGAAATGCTTGGTTTGTAAACAAAGTTGTGGAACCAATGACAGCTGATAATGAAATGAAATTGTTAGCAAAATTCGATTCCAAAAAAACCGCAATTGTCAATAAAATTGAGTTTCCAGAATTTGCCAAGAAAACCACTTTCGTTAATGATACTTTAGCGAAAATTCGATTGATGAATTACAAACCAAATCATTTGACATATAATACAACGAATAAAAATCAAGGTTTAGCAATCTTTTCTGAAATGTATTACAAAAATGGTTGGAATGCTTATATCAATGGTAAATTAACACCACATTTTAGAGCCAATTATGTTTTACGAGCATTAGAAATTCCCGCTGGAAATCATAAAATCGAGTTTAAATTTGAACCTCAAGTTGTCAAAACTGGAAGTATTATTGCTTTGATAAGTTTTGTTTTAATGATGATTTTATTGATTGTAAGTGTTTATTTTGAGTTTAAGAAAACTAGATTCAAGAAAATAGAATAAAGAAATAAGATAAAAGCTTAACTTTGTGAAAACATTTGATAATGAGAACACCATTTAATTTTCCACGATATACCTATAATGATTATAAAAATTGGAAAGAAGATTGGGAATTAATTGATGGTTATCCTATGCAAATTAATCACTTTTCATCAATAATACATAGTAAAACTAAAACTAATCTCATTTATCAAATAGGTAGTTATTTTAATAAAATTAAAGATTCAAAATTTAATTTATTCAGTTCACTAGATTGGATAATTTCTGAAAGTACTGTAGTGCGTCCAGATATAGTTATTACTTTTGGAGAACCAAAATCTGAATTTTTAGAGTTTCCACCAATTTTAATAATTGAAGTTTTATCTCCATATAATCTAAAAAATGATAGAATTTTAAAATTTGATTTATACAGAGAAAATGGTGTTAAGTTTTATTTAATGGTTGATTGTCAAAATAATAAAGTCGAAGTTTATGAATTAATCGACAATTACTATAAAGAAGTAAATCGTTCAAAATTTCCTTTAGACAAAAATTGCGAAATAGAATTTGATTTTGAAAATATTTGGAAATAAAAAGTTTTTTGAGTTTAGTGAGATTAATAGTGATTTTAGATTTAAAAATATGGAACCAATTAATTTAAAATCAACAATTATTAACTCTCAAGTAAATAAAACTAATGTGAATAATGAAATTTACGTTGATAGACTAAATAATTTATTTATATTAATTGAATCTGACTATCAAAAACGTATCAAATTTAAAAGTAAGTATAAGTTTGTTTTGACAATAGAAGAACTTGAAGAACTTGAAAAAATAAATAAAATTTAATAAATTTTTAAACATTAAGGTTTATTTAAACTTTGAAACTTGAAACAAAATAAACTTTTAATAATTACCTATTATTTCCCGCCAGCTGGTGGTCCAGGCGTACAACGTTGGTTGAAATTCGTTAAATATTTGCCCGATTTTGATATTCAACCAATTGTTTATATTCCTGAAAATCCAACTTATCCAATAATTGATGAAAAATTAGTTTCGGAAATCTCTGAAAAAGCAATAATTCTAAAGCATAAAATTTTCGAACCTTACCAGATTGCTTCTTTTTTTTCGAAGAATAAAACTAAAAAAATTAGTTCAGGAATTATTCCAAATCAAAAAAAACAAACTTTTTTAGAAAGCTTTTTACTTTGGGTTCGTGGCAATTTATTCATTCCTGATGCAAGAATTTTTTGGGTAAAACCAACAATAAAATATCTAGAAAAATACATTCAAGAAAACAATATCGAAACCATAATTACTTCTGGTCCACCGCATAGTTTACATTTAGTTGGATTGGAATTAAAACAAAAACTTAACCTGAATTGGATTGCTGATTTTCGTGATCCTTGGACAACAATTGGTTATCACAAAGCATTGAAATTATCGGATTATGCTTCAAAAAAACATAAATATTTAGAAAACAAAGTTTTAAATTTGGCTGATAAAATAATAGTTACAAGCAAAACTACTAAACACGAATTTCGTGCAATAACAAACCAACCAATCGAAGTAATTACAAATGGTTTTGATGACGAAACTTTATTTGCAAAAGCTAAAAATATAGTTTTAGATTCAAAATTTTCATTGGCTCATATTGGCTCTTTTTTATCAGATAGAAATCCCGAAATACTTTGGCAATCGTTATCCGAATTGGTTTTGGAAATTCCAGAATTTGCAAAAAACCTCGAAATAAAACTAATCGGAAAAGTTAGCCAAGAAGTTTTAGATGCTATTTCAAATTTCAAGTTGAATTATTTTGTAAATAATTTAGGCTATGTTTCGCATCAAGAAGCAATCGAA
>JAYVBR010000446.1:0-5881 GCA_043750395.1 Bacteroidota bacterium
TTTTAATAGCTTGTTAAATGCAGATGGAAATTCAAAATTTGGAAATAATTTCAAATATTTTAATAGATACGATACTTTTTTGAAAACCAACAATAGTAATGATTTTTTATTGACTTCAACAATTTCTTCCAAAATGTTTGACAATACTTTTAATTCATTAGTTACCAATAAAGTGTTGAGACCAAATCCATTAACCTTAATTTGCGATAAAAACAATACGCAATGTAACGATGCAATAAAATTTGTAGGAAATAATTTTACTGTTCCAGTTTTTACACCAAATTGCTTTGTTGATATTAGTAGTTTGAGTCATTTTGAAGACCAACATTATCCAATTTGCAATACAGCCAATGGAAATGATAATTATTTTTTAATGTGTAATAGTGGAAGTTCTGGAATAATCCGAAGGTTTTTAAAACCTGAAGAAAGAGCCACATTGTGTGATATTGGTTATAGTGTTAAAACTATTTTTGGATCAACAACAACTTTTAACGGTTTTTTTAATTATGGTGGATCGGTTTGCAACGGAATAATTGTATCTGGAGTTAATGATGGCATTAATAGTTCAAATGTTTATACAATTCAAGGACTCGTAAATTCAAACATATCAATTAGCGGGAATATTATTTTAGGGAATGATGTAAATGCAACTGGTTTTGAAAATTTGCAAGATTTAAGTGCAAACGATACTTATCCATCAATTTTTTCAGCAAATAGTGGCAATTCAGCGTCAAATATTATGTTTAATAGCGCAATAGTTGGATTACATTTGTTAAGGTATATACCTATAAATGGAACTCAAAAAGGAAATATAACCTATATTTATGTTTTTGTTACACCAATAGTTAACAATCCGACTTGCAGCAACATTACATCGGCTTGTAATTTAGTATTAAATGGAGATTTTGAACAAAATAATAACTATTTAACATTACCTCAAAACAATGAATTTTCAAGATTATGCAATTGGTCAAAAACAGGTTGGAATTCTCCAAAATATATTTATGCAAATACAGCAAATTTAGAATACAACGTACCTTGTAATAGGTTTGGAAATCAAATTGACAAAATAACCAGTAATAAAGGATATGCCTCATTAAAAGTAGTCGATTATGCTCCGTCAAATTATAAATATTCAGAAATTTTAAAAACAACATTACCTACCTCATTACTGCCGAATACTAATTATCAAATTAGTTTTGATGTTTCGCTAGCAGAATCATTAGCTTATAAATACAGCCAAATTCAAGCTTTTATTAGTAGTACAAACTTTAATGAAACTTACGTTGGAATCAATATTCCTTCTAATGTTCTAAATACAGGAATTTTATTGCCAAATCTAAATTCTAGTCCAAATGCAAATACCCCAATTTTTGTTAACAATAGTTCGGGTTGGCAAACTATTTCATACACCTTTACAACAGGAGCAAACACAACGAATTTTAGATTTCTTTATTTGGGTGGATTAAATAACTTTCAAACAACGGTTGGTCAAAATCCACAACCTAGTGTTTGTGGCTTGCCCTATTCAATGATACCAACAGGAGTTGCATCTGATTTTTATATAGACAATGTTTCTTTAATTGCTTTGACAGGTGTTTTTAATTTACCAACATCTATAAATTGTTCCAATACACCAATTTCGAATCTTCAAACACTTATTTCTGGTTTTCCTTCAAATGGTGTTTTTACTGGTTTAGGTGTTACAGTTTCAAACACAGGAATATATTCTTTTAGTCCGAGTTTGTCGGGTCAAGGATTAATTCCTATTACATATTCTTACACAAGTGGTGGCTGTGCACAGGCTATTGTTAGATATATAAATGTTACTACACCTTCTGTGATTCCAACATTTGCTACAATCCCCACAATTTGTAAAAATGCTGCATTCTCTTTGCCATTGGTTTCAACAAACGGTATTGCTGGAACTTGGTCACCAGCTTTTGACAATCAAAACACCATAACTTATACATTTATACCAATTGCTAATTCTTGCGGTATAGCAACAACAAGAACAGTTACAATTAGTACTACTTTGGCAACAATACCAACCTTTACATCAATTCCAGCTATATGTTATGGTGCAACTTTAATTTTACCAACAACATCTAACAATGGTATTGTTGGAACTTGGTTTCCAGCAATTAACAATACTGAAACCACAACTTACACTTTTATTCCAAATAATGGCTTGTGTACAAGTACCAAATTGTTGACCGTGGTCGTTAACCCGCCAGCAATAACAATTACTGGCAATGCAAACGTTTGTATTGGAGCTGCAAGTATTTATAATGCAAGTGTTTCTGGCGGAATTTGGTCATTGTCTAACCCTAATGTTGGAAGCATTGATGTGAATTCTGGAAAAATTATTTCTACAAATGCTGGTACAACCAATGTAATTTACACTTTAACAACAGGGACTTGTACTTTAACGTCAACGTTAATAGTTACGGTTTTTAATCCAAATATAACAGCAGTTTTTAGTTTTCCAACAATAATTTGTCCTGGTTCTGTTCCGCCAGTTTTACCAAACATTTCTGACAACGGCATTCCTGGCAATTGGACACCAGCAATAATTGATAATACTATTTCGGCAACCTATACATTCAAACCAACAAATTTATGCAGCCCGAATAGTACAGTATTCGTATCTCTAGCTAACAATACTACTTTAGTTGCAAACGATGACACATTTTACATACCTTTTTCTAGTTCAAGCCAGATAAGTCCAAATATTTTATTAAACGATACCTTTAATGGAGTTTTATTGACATCAAATACATTGGGTCTTACAACATTTTTTCAAAGCACACCAACCTATGGCATTACTGCCAATGCTAACGGCACGCTAAATATTCCTTCTAATATAGCTATTGGTACCTATATTATTAAATTTCTAACCAGAAAAAATTGTTTGTTAAGCAATACAGCAGTTTTAACTATTAATATTTTTGCAGTTCCAGCAAACAATATTATAAATGCACCAACAAAAAACAGCATAGATAATTTATGTTACAAACCCTACGCATACACAACAATACAATCTATTTTCGATAATGTAACTATTGGTGGTGTTCCAGCAAGTGCAGGTTCAGTAAGCATAAGCAATGTTATTGCACCAGCTGGGTTTTCTTTAAATGCAAACGGAACAGTTAATATTCCAGCTGGTGCTTTACCTGAAATTCCCTATAATTTCACAATGACTTTTTGCCCAGTTGGCAGTTCAGTGGGTTGTGTAGTCAATGTGCCTTTATATTTTGTAATCGATACAACTTTAAGAACAAAAGCAGATCATTATTCTTATGGTGCAGCTACATTTAATTGGTTCTGGTCGGCAACTGATACCACTTTTAGAAATATTATTACCAATGACCAATATTCTAGCAATTGTGGACTATTTACGTCCAATATTGGTGGTCAAGCAATTTTAGGCACTAATGTCACTTTGCAATATGCAAATTTTGTTCCACCAACTTTATTTTTTGCTATTGACACTCAAGGTTTAATAAATAGAACTGGTCCTGTCGAACCTTCAGGAGGTGCTTATTATTTTAATTATAGAATATGCGATGCAAATTATCCAACAATTTGTCAAAATGGCACAGGTTCGGTACTCGTTTATTCCAATGCAAGACCTGCAAAAGAAATTATTAGTAAACTTACCGAAACGAACGAAAGTGTTTTTGATTTAGAGCAATTTACATTATTTCCTAACCCATCAAATGGTGTTTTTAATTTGGCTTTTCAAGAAATAGTTAAAACAGAATTAAATGTTAATGTTATTAATTTATTAGGACAGTTATTATATGAAAGTTCCATTGTTAATAAAAAAGACTTCGAACTTGATTTGAGCAACTTAACATCAGGTACTTATTTATTAAAAATTTCTCAAGAACAAAAAATTATTACGAAAAAGTTAATAATTAAATAAAAAGTTATGAAAAACCTTTTATTTATATTCGTTATGTTATTTTTCGGACAATATAATTGTAATGCACAAAATATTGTTTTTACTGATGCTAATTTTAAAAATAAACTTTTAATGGCTGATGTTTTCAATTCAATTGCCTCGAATTTAAACAATCAACCATTAAAGATCGACGGAAATAATGACAATGAAATATCCTATTTTGAAGCACAACAAGTTGGATATTTATTGTTATCTAATTCTAATATTTCAAATTTAATTGGTATCGAACATTTTAATAATCTTAAAAATTTATTTGTACAATTAAATCCATTAAACAATATTGATACAACTGCAATGTTGCAATTAGCGGGTCTTGATTGTAAATATACAAACTTATCAAGTTTAAATTTATCTGGAATGATAAATTTAAGAGAATTGAATTGTCGTAACAATAATATTAGTAATCTTGACTTTGCAGGTTTACCTAATCTGAGGTACTTATTTTGTTCCGATAATCAATTGACTACATTAGATTTTAGCAGTAATCCATTATTCAATGAATTGATTTGTAGTAATAACAATTTAACTAGCATCAATATAAAAAATGGAGCAAATCAATTAATCAATGTTCCAGGGTACTGGAACGACTGCTGGAAAATTGGCAATCCAAACTTAACAACTATTTGTGCCGACGAAAACGAGGTTGCGCCATTGACAACTTTTCTAGCTGGTTGCAACAGTAGTGCCCAGCCCACGATAGACAGCTCTTGTGTGCTTACAAGTGAACAATTTGTTAAGAATGAGTTTCTTGTTTTCCCGAATCCTGCGAATTCAATTATCAATGTTAATTTCAATGACAATTTGAATAGCAATGTCAGTTTCAATATGGAATTGCTGGACATTCAAGGTCGTGTCTTGCAATCGCAAATAGTTTCGAACTCGCAAACAAGTTTGGATATTTCGGGTTTTGTAAAAGGTTTTTATTTCGTGAAAATAAATGCTGGAAATCGGATACAAATAGAAAGAATTATTAAAGAATAAATTAATTTTATTAAATTAGAAATTATGAAATCAACGATTCACGAATTTAAAAAAAAGAAAATATTGCGAGTAAGTAAAAAAACGGCACAATTGTTATTTGCTTTAGCATTGTCTTTATCGGGTTTTTCGCAAAACATACCTTGCAATTATTTATTTACAGACAGTGGTGGTGTAAATGGTAATTATTTTAATAATGAAAATCAAACCGTTGTAATTTGTCCTTCTATTCCTGGAGAGATGGTTTCAGTTACCTTCACACAATTTGACCTTGAAGCAATAAACGATAAAATGAATATTTATGATGGTAATTCTACACAATCAACTTTAATAGCTAGCAACAATCCAAACGGTGCATTTTGGGGAAACACAATTCCTGGTCCTTTTACTGCGACAAACCCAACTGGTTGTCTGACTTTTGTTTTCATTAGTAATAGCACTGTAACCCGATTGGGTTGGGTTGCCAATGCCGAAGGTTGTGGCTCTACTGGATTTAAGTTAAAAGCTTTTTTTGACAACAATGGCAATGGAGATCAAGATTCTGGCGAAGTGAATTTCCCTAATGGTGGGTTTAATTATCAAAAAAATTCAGAACCAATAAATTATCAGTCTAGTAATCAAGGAACTGGATTTGTTCCTGAAAATAATCCATCAAATATTTATAATTTTAATTATGTATTAAATCCTGATTATGTAAATTATTTTAACATTACTAATACTAATTTTAATAATTTGAGTATCGGCATAATTCCGAGTTTAGTTAATTTAAATTTTCCAATAACAGCAACCAATAATCTAATAGATCTTAACGTAAATTTAATACCAACTAGCTTACCTACAGCGGGTTTCAATCACATAAATAAAGTTTCGTACACCAACAGAGGCAATTTGCCAATTGCCAATGGAACAATTTCTTTTACCAAAGATATTGCA
>JAYVBR010000447.1:0-2514 GCA_043750395.1 Bacteroidota bacterium
GGTCTAAAGAAATTACAGCACAAAACCAACCTGCAAAAGTAATCTTGAGAACAAATACACTTAAAACTACTCGCGAAAAATTAAGAGCCATAATGATGGATTTGAATATCGAAACCGATATTCTTGAAAATCAACCTGACGCACTGGTTTTGAAAGAACGCGCAAATGTTTTCTTGACAGATGCTTTTAAAGACGGTTTTTTTGAAGTTCAAGATGCATCATCGCAATTGGTTGCGGCATTTCTTGACGTTCAACCAGGAATGCGAGTTGTTGATACTTGCGCTGGTGCAGGCGGAAAAACTTTGCACATGGCGTCACTTATGGAAAATAAAGGACAATTAATTGCAATGGATTTGTATGAAAGTAAACTCAAACAATTAAAACTTCGCGCAAAACGCAATGGTGCATTTAATATTGAATATAGAATTATAGATTCAACAAAAGTAATCAAGAAATTATATGATAAAGCCGACAGGGTTTTAATAGACGCGCCTTGTAGCGGTTTAGGAGTTTTAAAACGCAATCCAGATGCAAAATGGAAATTGCAACCCGAATTTATTGATAACATTAAAAAAGTACAAGCCGAGGTTTTAGAAAATTATTCAAGAATTGTTAAACCAGGCGGAAAATTGGTTTATGCAACTTGTTCAATTTTACCATCTGAAAATCAGGAACAAATAAAACGTTTTTTAACAACCGAGAACGGAAAAAGTTTTACATTTGTCAAAGATGTGAGAATATTGGCACACGAATCTGGTTTCGATGGCTTTTATATGGCATTATTAGAAAAAAAATTAACTTAATCTACAACTATTTTATGAAAAAAATTTACTCAATTGTTCTTTTATTAAGCTTTACTTTAGGATTCTCACAAGCTGTTACACCATCATCTTACTATAATGGTTTTGATTGGAGTTCTACTGGAATAAGTCTGAAAACAGCGTTGTCAACAAAAATTGTTGACACTCACACCAAGATTTTAAATTATTCTCAAGCAGAAAACGCTCTAAAAATTGTTGATTTAGACCCAAGCGATGCGACAAACACGCAAGTTTTTTTGTTATATGGTTTTGATAATTTAAATTATTGTAACTATGTTTCTGAAACCAATTTTGGAACATCTACAAACTGGAATCAGCATAGAAGAAGACATAAAGAAGCAGATGTTGGTACTACTGGCAACCAATGCGCTTGGAACAGAGAACATGTTTATGCTCAAATCCTTGGAACACCCGCACTTGGTCAAATAGGGGCAGGTGCAGATGCACACCATTTACGAACTTGCGATGTAGATAGAAATGCAGAAAGAGGAAGTTCTAAATTTGGAGTTGGTTCGGGAAATTCAGGATATAACAGCGGCTTTTGGTATCCTGGAGACGAGTGGAAAGGTGATGTTGCTAGAAATATGATGTATTTGTATTTGAGATATCCTACACAATGCAAACCGACAGGAGTTGGATCGGGTGCAACAGTTTCAACCGATACCGATATGATTCAGTTATTCTTACAGTGGAATGCCGAAGATCCAGTATCGGAGTATGAAGACAGGCGAAATACTTATTTAGGAAACGCAGCAAATACCTATGGTCAAGGAAATCGAAATCCGTTTATTGATAATCCATTTCTTGCAACAAGAATTTGGGGTGGAGTAGTTGCTGAAAATCGTTGGCCAACAGTTTTCTTGTCTAATGAGATCTTTGATATATTTACTAGCACAAACGTTTATCCAAATCCTTCAAATGATAGCAAAATCAATATCGAATCTAACGTTTCTATTGATGAAATTCAATTAGTAACAATCAATGGTCAATTGGTTCAAGTAATCAAAAAACCCGTTTTTGTGAATAATTCTTATTCAATAGAAAATTTACCTAAAGGTTTTTATTTCTTGAAAATGAATGCTGAAAACCAATTTTCAACAAGAAAAGTTATTATAAATTAATAAATATATTCATAAATAAAAAGCTAGGAAAAATATTTTTCCTAGCTTTTTTTATTGAAATATTTTTTAGTCAAACGAAATTATACCATTTATACATTTAAAATAGTCTAAAGAAATTTAATTATTTTTTGTCAAAACAATGATAAAAAATATTGCATAGCCTGTGTTACGGAAGATTTTTTTTGAAGTAAGATTGGCGAAAAAGAAAAAGTTTATTGGGCTATTTTAAACTTATAAATGGTATTATATGTCTAAATGGTATTAAAACCATTTTCGTGTAAACAAACTAATCAAAGTATTTGTCGAAATTGTGACTACAAACCTAATTTTTTGATTGTAATTTTTAGAAATATCCCAACCGTTCGATGAGTAAACTGGCAAATATAGTTCGAAATAATCGGGAACTAAATTAAGTCGCAAACCTGAATCAAAAAGCACTTTTGGTTTATTGAATTTATTTTTAAACAACGCTACATCTCCATAAACTTCTATCCAATTCCATATATTTGTACTTGCGTTTAAAGATGTAATCCATTGATTTGCAAATGAATTGGCTACTTTTGTTTTAAAGC
>JAYVBR010000448.1:0-5862 GCA_043750395.1 Bacteroidota bacterium
CCTTCGTCGTTAACAATTGGCGTAATATATAGTAGTTTCATTTAGTTGATGCCATAAATTCATCAAAATCACGAATGTAATCTTCTTCAAAAAAAACATCAGAAGATAAAACCAGACAAACCGAACCTGATGAAAAATTTTGTAATTCGCGCCAAATCCCTGTCGGAATATGTAGTCCAATATTGGGTTTGTTTAACAAGAAAGTTTGTTTTTCGAATCCATCATTAACAGTAACTTCAAAACTTCCTGAAAGTGCAATTAATATTTCTTGTTGATTAATATGAGAATGTCCACCACGAAAAGCATTGCTAGGCACATCAAATAGGTAATAAATGCGTTTGAATTCGAATGGCAAAATGTCGTTTTGTATAAAACCGAGATTTCCACGAGTATCTTCGATTACAGGAATATTAATTAGATTTGGAGTTTTGGCTATCATTTTTATTATTCTAAAATATTAATTCGAACAAATAGTTTTATTTTACCGCAATAATTTTCACATTATAATATTTCTCTTGATATTGTCTTACAAAATCAGAATTATCAGTTTGTAAAAGTGGATAATCATAAAAATTATAGCAAATCGAAATTTTATTAACATCAATGATTTTTAAATATACTGTTTTATTTTTTGATGCCTTTAAAATATTTTCTCTGGCTGTAATTTCGCTTTTTAAATTGTAACCCATTTTTAAGTTATATCCGACAAAAATAATAGTAAAAACAAACAAAATAGCAAACAAGACCTTAGAAATATTGATGTTTTTATCAAAATTTAAATAATCTGTTGATGTAGTATGTTTTTCAAGAATTTTAAAAATCGAAATAAATAAAAATATGCAGAAAAAATTTATGAAATAAATTGTGGTTCGTTGGCAAGCCAAATCAGGAATAACTGCAAATGGAATAATACTACTTAATGCAATAACAAACCACTTCAAGCTTTTGACAAACTGCAATAAATTAAAAGTATTAAACTTAAAAAGATTTGCTACATGAATTTTTACTTTGGGTGTATGAAGCAAAAATATAGCTATTGCACCTATAAAAGTAAAAACTATTAAAAAAACAGACCTGAATAAATATTTGGCAAGTACTAAAAAAAAATTGAATATTATTTGCAGTATAGAGCTAGTTTCTGGGTTACAAATTGTCAATCGAACAGTGCTGCCAGGTGCAAAAGTTACTACCAGCAATCCCAAAAATAAAAAAAGTAAAAAAAATAAATTTTGAAAATGATACTTTTTTTGTTTGTTAAAAATATCCGAAAAAATTGTCATTACAACTAATAATTGAATTGGAATCGTTAAATTTTGAGTAAGACAGCCTACTAAAAAACTACAAATGCCGAAAACTATTATTGCCAATATATTTTTTTTCTTTTTTTGAAAATTAAGAAAAACTAGAATATAAATAGTTCCAAACAATAGCGCAAGAGTGTAAACGCCACCTGTACCCCAATAAATTGTGTCCGAAAAATGTCGAATCGCTCCTAACCAAGTAACAGTAATAATTGTACAAATAGTTATAATTTGCGTCTTAATATTATTAATATTTAATTCAACCTCAGATTTTACTATTATAAAAATAAGAAAGCTGTTTATAAAAAAACAAATATTCCAGATAAACGTTACTAACTCTATTGGTAAATAGACCAACATAAGACCTTGAATTACAGATGTAATACTTAAAAATCGACCATCCCATTCGTTGTAAAACTTGATACAATTTCGAATAATTCCTCTACTAGAAACATTGGTGATAAAATCATAATCGTCGCAAGATTTAAATGTAAAAAAGCACAATGATAATATTAGTAATAATGTAATAGTTCCAAACCATAAAATTAAGTTTTGACTTTTTGTGCTCATTTTTTATTTAATTTTATAAATTATACTTGTAAACTGTAAAAATAATTCAGCTTATCGAAATGATTTAAATTATTCATTTGTTTTTTGAATTTTAATTAGAATACTTTTTCAATTTATAAATATTTGTCATTCCATTGAAAACAATTAAATTTTTAATTGATAAAACTTTTGGCAAAACACCTTCGTCATTATCGGTTACTTCGAAACTTCCGCTCAAAGCAATTAATTTTTCGTGTTAATAAATATGCGAATGTCCAGCACGAAAAGCATTGCTAGACACATCAAATAGGTAATAAATTCGTTTGAATTCGAATGGCAAAATGTCGTTTTGTATGAAACCGAGATTGCCACGAACGTCTTCGACAACTGGAATTTTAATTAGGTTAGGAGTTATGGTCATAGTTACAAATGTATCTAAAATATTTTGTATTTGAAAATATAGCAAAACAATATAAATCATGAATTAAATTGAATTAATTCAATAGATTTGATAGAATTTTTATATTCAAATAAAAAAATTATATTAACAAAAAAATTTTATATTTTTAATAAAATGCAAAAAAAAGAAAATTTTCACAGTTTAAACGCATTACGATTTTTTTCTTTTTTTATAGTATTTCTATCACATTTGCCTTACGTTTTATTTAATAAATTAGAATTTTTCCATTTAAATGGTTCAATTGGCGTAAGATTTTTTTTTATTATAAGTGGTTTTCTTATTACTTACCTATTATTATTAGAACAATCTACAAATCTATAAATTGACATAAAACGCTATTTTATTAGAAGGATACTCAGAATTTGGCCAATGTATTTTTTAATATTGCTTTTTGCATTTTTATCTACTTACATCATAGATTTTTTAAAATTGTCGTCGTCTAATGTTGGATATGACCCAAACTGGATACTGTCTTGTTTGTTTTTAGAAAACTATCAAATCATGTATCACAATGAATTTGCAAATGTATCGCCGTTGCCAGTATTGTGGTCTGTTTGTATAGAAGAACATTTTTATATTATTTGGGTTTTCATAATTGCTTTTAGCAACTTAAAAAAAATTCCATATTTTATATTTGGATTAATAATAGTAGCTTTTATATCAAGGTTTGTGTACAATAAATATGATTATAATGTTCAAAGACATTTTTACAAATATTGATTATTTTATGTACGGCGCAATTCCAGCCTATTTATTGGTATTTCAAAAAGAAAAGACAATTTTGACAATCAATAAAATTCCAATTTATTTAAAATTAATAATTGTTACATTGCCTATAATTTATGTTTTTGGAATAAATCTTGCCAATTTCAAATATTTCAATCAAATAGAACCTTTAACATCGGGTCTGTTCTTTACAATGGTATTGTTTATCCTTTTGCCACAAGAAAACAAATTAAAAATTGGTGATAAATCCATTTTTTCTAAACTTGGCGTTTACACTTATAGATTGTATTTGAATCACGTTATAGTTATTAATTTAATGATTCAAGTGTTTAAAAAAATCGATCTAGATTTAAAGGTTTATTACATTTTGTTCCTATTTACTGCTTTATTTTCAACAATTTTGGTAAGCAAATTGACGTTTATTTTTATTGAAAAAACTTTTTTGAATTTAAAGAAAAAATTTAATTAGTTTTAAAATTTTACTTTAAAACTGGTTTGTTGATTACGGAAATTACAAACTAATTTTTAACTTATTTAATATATCCGAATCTATTTCTACATCAAACTTTCTTGCAAACAATTTGTTTTCAGGTTGGTTTATCAATAAATCATAATCGTTCCTAGTTAAAATTGGTGTTCCTGTTAAATTTTCTCGCTCCCAATCTATAAAAGTTGTTGTGTCTTGAATTAAATGCATTTTTTCTTGAAACAGATGGTTAACAATGGTTTGAAAAAACATTTCATCTGGAATTAATGAATATTTATGGTAAATTAAAAAATTTGGATTTTTATTAATAAAAATTAAAATTTCTTTGACAGTTTCGACAGAAAGCGTCCACCAAGAATTGCCTCCACAAGGTTCAATGTAACTTGGATGATTGCGTTTTATGAAAATTTTAAAAATAGAACCGAGTTTTAAATTTATTAAAAGTTTAGTTAAAATTTTAATTGTCTTAAATCGATAAAATTGTTTTTGTAAAATAGTTGGACAAACAACATAATTATTCTTTTTATTTGACAAATTAAATTTATACCAATTAATTCTATTTAGTCCATTTTCGAACCAGTTATTCGTTGGTAACTCGAAAATATCAATAAATTCTTTTTTTTGATTTTTTAGTAAAAATAAATCAATTGCTTGATTGCTTTTTATGGGATAATCTTGACCACTGATAAAAAAACAATAACCTTCTCTTTTATCATCTAGAACTGCTTTCAGTAAGTTTATTGTAGCTTTAACCATACTGTAATCACAATAAATAACAGTTTCTCGATTTTCTATAAATTTTGTATAATTGTTGTTAATGATTTTTTGAAATGGTTCGATAGCTATTTTTTTATCAATGTGTATATAAAAATAAGATTTACCATCATTTAATTGATGAATTAAATTTTTAATTTGGATTGGGTTTTTATAGGCTAGTATAAGGTAGTTTTTTTGCATTTTTTATTTACATTTAAAATTATTTTGTAATGAGTTTCTAATTATTTGCAAATAATTTCAAATATATTATAGATTACTCTCGAATATATAAAATATTTGTAAAGGTTTAAATCCTTCCACGTAAATATTCATTTACAGGCTTTTCTATAAATTCATAAAGCAATATTGAAATAATGTTTATTGATAAGAAAATAAACAGTAGATTATTATTAATTTTATGTAAAACATTAACAACAATTCCCATGTGAATTAAATAAAAAACATAAGAACTTTTGCCCAACAATTGAAAAATTTTACTCTACAATATTCTAGACAATACAGTTTTTTCAGTAATGATTCCATAAAACAAAAGACTTATTCCGAATAATGGCAATAATAAATTATTGATTATTTTTCCAAAAAACAATTCGGTACCATAACCATTTAATGGATTAATTATAGAAAGTAAATAAATTAAGAAAAAAATCACAAAAACGCCTATGTATGTAATGTATTTGAGTTTGATTTTATATTCATTGATAAAAATTGATAAAGCTAATCCAACAATAAATTCTGAAATTCGCCCAAAAATTGTAAAATCTAACATAAAATTATTGGAATTCATAAATCCTAAATTATTAGAACCGCTAAAAATAAAAACTAATAATAAACCAATCGAAATAGTTACAATTGGAATTAAAAATAAATGTATTTTGTTTTTTTTGACCAATATAAAAAATAATGGTGCCAAAAAATAGAAACATTCTTCGACAGTTAATGACCAACCTTGAGCAATTCCTGAGAATTTCAAATCATCAAAAAAACCTCTTAAAAAAGTTATGTTTAACAAATAATTTTTTAAATTTCCAGATAAAGATTCTGATTGAAAAAACAAAAAAAATAAAAACGTTGCACTTGTTAACAAAAAATACATTGGATAAATTCTTGCAAAACGTTTTAAAATATATTTTTTAAAATTAAATTCAGATTCGTAGTAATATCTATTAGCAATTAAAAAACCACTTAGTACAAAAAAAATAGTTACTCCAACGTGAAATTCTGCAAAAAAACCACTTATTCCATTTCCGAAAATTTCTTTATCAAAAGGATTAAAATGATGCACAAAAACCATATAAGCCGCAATCGCTCGAATGCCTGTTAAAGCTGGATAATTTTTATTATTTGTAATCATTTATCAACAATAATTTTAACTCCAAAAAAATCTTCTTGAGTAGTCTTGATATATTCGGATTCATCAGCGAAATCTGGAAAAATAAAACAATTTCCATTTAAGTCAGGGTTTATAAGCTTGATATGAACCGTTTTCCCTGTTGAAGAATTTAAAAAATTTTCTCTTTCAATAACTTTGGATTTTAATTGATAACTTTTATTGAAATTATAAA
>JAYVBR010000449.1:0-5819 GCA_043750395.1 Bacteroidota bacterium
TGCATTATTTCTGAAACTGCAATTTTTACACAATCAACAGGTGTTCCTGAACAACTAAATTGAGTAATTGTATCGTTTTCATTTGATATTTTATTCAAATACAACATGTTGTTAATTGTTATTGCGTGACCCATTGCGCTTTGCGGTTTGTCTGGCGCAACAACAATTACATCGCCTATTTCGGTCATAACATCTATCAAAGTTCGAATTCCTTTCGCAGTTATTCCATCGTCGTTGGTAACTAAAATTAATGGTCTTTTATTCATTTGATTTAAATAATTTTTTTAATGCAAAATAAAGAAATATTATTAAATTTTGACTAGGTTTGTTATTTAATTATTAAAAATTCAGGTTTAACAAAAAATTATATTCTAATTTTAATTGTGGCATAGTTTTTTATGTATTTTTAGTGAAAATTTTTTAATGAATACTCTTATCCTTTTTATGAAAAGAAATTATAAAATAATACTCGTAGTCTTAGGACTTTCTGTGTCACTTTGGAGTTTTATGCCCAAGAAAGTTACAGCAGATCCTAATAAAGATAAAGCATTAATTGATTTGTTGATGTATGTTATAAATAATGGTCACTACAGTCCAGCCGAAATTAATGACACTTTTTCTAAAAGCGTTTATAAAAGCTATTTAGAAGCCTTAGATCCATCAAAAAGGTTTTTTATACAATCTGATATTGATGAATTTACTAAATATGAAGTTCAAATAGACGATCAAATTAAAAATAGAGATCTAACTTTTTTTGATTTAACCTATAAAAGGTTGATGCAAAGAATGAAAGAAAGTAAAAATTTTTACAAATTCACATTAATTAAACCAATTGATTACAATATCGATGAGAGTTTTAATGTTGATTATGAAAAAGCTGCTTATTGCAAAAGTCTTCTTGAATTAATGGAAAAATGGAGAAAGCAAATAAAACTTTCTACATTGTCAACCCTTGTCGATAAATTAAAAGTTGAAGAAAATCGTAAAAATGGAATTGTAGATACAATTGATAAACCATCTGCATCGAAAAAGATAAAAGCCAAAGACAAATCTGAGCCAAAGTCATATGAACAATTAGAAAAAGAATCAAGAACTGATGCAATGAAATCTTTGGATCAATATTATGAAAATACCGAAGAGTTGGATCGAGATGATTGGTTTTCATTATACATTAATTCAATTGCTGAACGATTCGATCCACACACAAGCTATTTTGCACCCGAAGCCAAAGAAAGATTTGATGTAGACATTAGCGGAACACTTGAAGGAATTGGTGCCAGATTGCAAAAGAAAGACGATTTAGTCGAAATTTCTGAATTGATTTCTGGCGGTCCAGCTTGGCGAGGAAAAGAACTTGAAAGTGGCGATTTAATAATGAAAGTTGCTCAATATAAAGAAGAAGGTGTTGATGTTGTCGGAATGAAATTAAACGATGTTGTTAAAATGATTAAAGGTAAAAAAGGTACCGAAGTTGTTTTAACAGTTAAAAAAGTTGATGGTTCTATTAAAGAAATAATGATAGTTAGAGACATTGTTGAACTCGAAGAAACCTATGTAAAATCTAGTATTGTTGAGAAAAATGGAAAAAAATATGGTATGATTTATTTGCCTAAATTTTACATTAATTTCGAGAATAAAGACGGTCGAGATGCAGGAAAAGATATGGCTATTGAAGTAAAAAGACTTAAAGAACTAAATGTTGACGGAATTATTGTAGACGTAAGAAATGATGGTGGAGGTTCTTTAAAAACAGTCGTTGATATTGCTGGATTGTTCATAACCGAAGGGCCAATTGTGCAAGTTCGCTCAGCAAAAAGTCAAGAAGTTTTATATGATAGAGATAAGAAAATAGAGTATGATGGTCCACTTGTAATAATGACTAACGGATATTCTGCTTCGGCTTCAGAGATATTAGCTGCAGCAATTCAAGATTACAAACGAGGTGTAATCATTGGAAGCAAACAAACCTACGGAAAAGGAACAGTACAAATGGTTGTTAATTTTAAAGATGTTAACCCAATCTATGATAGTTTTGGTGCTTTAAAAATGACTACTCAAAAATTTTATAGAATTAACGGTGGTTCAACACAACTTGAAGGTGTTGTTAGCGATGTTGAAATGCCAGACCGATATATGTATTTAAAAAACGGAGAACGTGATTTAGATAACGCTTTGCCGTTTGACAAAATTGAACCAGCTAAGTACAATTTATGGGACAAACAATTAGGTTTTAACAGCGCAATTACTAATAGCAAAAACAGAATTGAAAATAATCCTCAATTCAAATTAATTGAAGAAAATGCGAAATGGTTAGATGATCGCAATAACGAATATGATTATAATTTGAATTTAGAAAAGTTCAAACAATCGAGACTTAATTTAGAAAATACTGCTAAAAAATACAAATCTATTAGTAAATATTCTAATAATTTAAAATTCTCATCGTTGCCGTATGAAAATGAATTAATGAAAACTGATTTATCTTTAAAAGACAAAAGAGAAGATTGGCACAATAGTCTAACAAAAGATATTTATGTAGAAGAAGCAATAAATGTTTTAGATGATTTGCAAGTTAAAACTATTTTAATACCAAAAACCGATATTACTAAGCTTAAAAAAAACAAAATTGTTAAGCGATAATAAATATAAATTTAAGCAATCAATTTAAAATTAAAAAATTAATGTTTTAAATCAACTAGTTTCTTAAAATATTAAAGCCTGAAATTAATAATTTTGGTTCTGTTCTAAAAGTTTTAGAACAGAACCTTTTTTTTATTCTACAACCTCAGAAATTGTTTTTAATAATTGTGGCACCTTATTGTTCTTGAATTCTAACTCAAATTGAATTTTGTTGTTTTTCTGAATTAAATTTAAATTGCCATCAATAACTTTGTAATTCCCAGTTGAACCTTTGCAGTAACAAAACCGACCAAAAAGCATTTTAGTTTTTTGAATTTCTTCATTTTTTAGTGACAATTCTTTATCAGTATTATTAATTTCGAAAATAATTTCTTCTCTATAACTTCCGTCTTGCAAACCTTTTGGTACATTTCGGCTGTAAGAAAATTTTATTATTGAGGTTTCTAAATTGTCTATTTGATTGTAATAAATAGATCCAAATTCGTCGGATTTAATATCCAAACTTTTATTTCTAAAAATTTCGGTTATACATTTTCCGTTTTCAGGGCAAAAAGTAGTCATCATTTTTTGAAATTTTGAAGTTGTAACTTGTTCTGGTTTTGGATTTTCGCTTGCGATATCTTTTTTGCATTTGCAAGAAACAATAAATAATAAAACGGGTATTAAATAATAAATTTTCATCTTGTTTTTTTTTTATTAATTAAAATATTCAATAAATTAGTTAAAAATTATTTGCCATTAAATGCTGTCATTGTGTTTTCTAAACCGGCAGTTCCAAACGATTTTATGATTTCTGATGCCAATGTCATTCTTTCTTCAAGTTTAATTTTTTCGTCGTCGGACCATTCGCCAAGTACATATTTTATTTGTTGTCCTTTCTTGAATTCGTCGCTAATTCCAAATCTGAATCTCGGATATTCCTGCGAATTTAGCAATAAATTAATATTTTTCAAACCGTTATGACCGCCATCGCTCCCTTTAGATCGAATTCTTATTGATCCAAAAGAAAGGTTCAAATCATCGGCAATAATTAAAACATTTTCTTTCAGAATATTTTCTTTGTCCATATAAAACCGAACCGCTTTTCCAGATAGATTCATATAGGTATTGGGTTTTAATAGTATAAAACTTTTTCCTTTGAATTTAAAATTTGCAACCGCACCTAATTTCAAATCCTGAAACTGAATTTCTTCTTTTCTTGCAAAAAAATCAAGAATCTTAAAACCAATATTATGTCTTGTGTTAACATATTCGGTTCCAATATTGCCTAAACCTACTATCAAAAATTTGTTCATTGTATTAGTTTCTTCTTCTATTTTGGACGTTTTAAAAATAGATTTTATCCAATTCATCATTTTGTAAAAGTAATATTTTTTGCAAACAAAAAACCAGCTAAAAAAATGTTTTTAAGCTGGTTTAATTTATAAGAGATTTTATTTATTTAACAATCATCTTTTTGGTTACAATTTCTTGACCGTTTTGCACTAGGCTATAAATAAATAAACCTTTGCCAATTTCAGAAGATTTCACAATAATTTCTGATTGATTTTTGTTAATGGCATAACTTTTTATTAAAGTTCCATTCAAATCCATAACCATTATTTCGGCAGAAGTCGAATTTTCTGGCAATTGATAACGAATTGTAGTTTGATCTGTAAAAGGGTTTGGAATGTTTTGTTCCATAAAAGCTTTTTCTGAAACTTTTATGGTTGAATTCACATCAGATTTAGTTTCTTTTAATGTTGCCAATTCGGTTTTAACAGCTTTCAATTCGTTGTTTAATTCTTTTAGACCAGCAGCCAATAAAGATATTAAACCGTTGTAATTAATAGATTTGAATTCGAATTTTGATAATAACTTACCTTCTTTATCAAAAACTGGTTTACTAATATCTTTAGTAAGTTCAGGAAAAACGGTTGCTAATTCTTGCGCTATAAAACCGTGCTGCAGGCCTTTAGGCAAATTCATTTCTGATAAGTTTTTATAATCATAAGTTACAGGATTTAGCATAGATATTTTATTAAGAATACTAGCTTCTGATTTAATATTTTCTTTTAATTTTTTATCAGATGCATTTAAAGCACCGCTATAATAAACTTCTCCATCAAAATAACCAGCAAATTGATTTGTATTTAGTGTGTCAATAGATCCATATATACCAGCACTGAATGGGCTTGTTCCTTGTGCATTTCCAGAAACGCCAATAGAAACTGCCCCACTACCAAGAGCAACCGAGTTAGTACCTACTGCGAAATTGCCTCCATTGCTTAAAACATCTAAACCAATATTTCTAATCGTTCCGCCAGAAATACTAACTTTACCGCCATAATTTTCTTAATTTGTAAGAGTTTGAGTTACAGCGAAACCAGTATTTCTAGACTGTCCTGTTGCTGTAGATGTAATATTCAAACCTGTTTGCAAATTGCTTACAATTGCTACTTTGGCAGTATTAGAAATAGTAGAAGTATTTCCAAAAACAGTATTACCATCTTTGGTCATTGTTGCCACCAAAATATCTGCTCCTGGCGCACCTAACGAGCCAAATGTATTGGCAACTCTAAATTCTAAATTACCTAAATTGGCTCCTGTGCCAATCCAAAAATTTCAGGTTGTCAGAAAATTATCAATTTTATTGTAAATGCAATTCAACCAATTAAAGCAAATATTTATATTAGCGAAGATTTTGCTTTAGAATCATTTATTAAAATAGAAACTTCTGGCGGAAATGGAGAATATTTATACAGTTTCGATAACTTGTCTTTTCAAAAAGAAAACATTTACTTTGTAAAAGAAGGTGGCGATATTTTAATAAAAATTAAAGATTCAAGTAATTGCTATGAAATTTCGAAAACAATTACAATTTGGAAATATCCAGCATTTTTTACTCCAAATGGCGACGGAGTTAATGATACTTGGAGTATTAATACCTCCAAAAACATTAAAGTTGTCATTTTTGACCGTTTTGGAAAATTAATAAAACAATTAAAAACCGGCGATAATTGGGATGGTAATATCAATTCACAATTATTATTAGCCAACGATTATTGGTTTGTAATTTATTATGATGAGAACAAAACTTTTAGAGGTCATTTTTCTTTGTTGAGGTGATTCGGATATTAAAAACCAGTTAAAAATTATTTTTTAACTGGTTTAATTTAAAATGTAAATTTGATAATATT
>JAYVBR010000450.1:0-5817 GCA_043750395.1 Bacteroidota bacterium
GGCTTGAGACGAACCAAAAACTAAAATAGGATAAATAATAAAGGCAATTCCTTCAAAAAATTTTATCGTACCAATACTTTGTTTGTCGCTTGGAAACAAGAAAAGTGCAGCATATAACCCTGCAATTATTCCCAAATAGTTTATAAAAGAAAAGGCGAAAGCACCTTTGTTTTTTTTTTTTTTTATATTCATAGTAAATAAAAAAAAGTAGATTTTCTTATAATTATCAATTTAAAAGAAAAGTATCTTTATATAAAATAACATTATTATGATAAAAACGTACCGTGTACTCTCCGGCGATTAACTTTCGTCTTACAAATACTGTTTCTAAAATTTGCATCGTTTTATTTTGATAATTTAATTGATTTAAAAATGAATAATTCAAAGATTTATCGTCGATTGTAACGGTTTTGTTTTCACCAATAACATTGTCGTCTTTATCTTTTATTTGTATGTATATAATTTTGTTTTCAGCTTTTGCCAAAATATTTTCTGGAATAGTATAACTAACTTTTAATTGTTCTACTTGTTCTGCAATGTTACTTTCAATATCTAGTCCGTTTGTCCTGTAACTAATTGGGCGAATACTTGCATTTACAATTGCAATTTTAGAAGCAGTCAACATTACTTTATTTAGGTCATTTACTTGGTTATCTAGATTTTCATTTTTAACAAGAATCTCGTTTTTTGTAGCAACAACACTATCAATTCTAATTTTATAATTTGGTAAAATTGCAAAAGCAGCTTCATTTTTCGCAATAAGCGATTTTGCAGAGGCTTCTAAACTTGTTGATTGATTCTTAATAGATGCTAAAACACTTGGATCAGTTCCAGATTTAGCTAGAAGCAATAAAAGTTGAGAAACTTTATCTCGTTCTAGTTCAAGATCTCCTGAAAGCTTGGTTTTTTTCAATAATGCTTGGTCAAAATCTGTTTTTAGTTTATTTAATTTTTCTGCGACTATTTGTTGTTCGGTCTTTACTTCTTTTACTGTACGAACTAGAATTTTAGTATCATTTGCAAACTGAAATATATATATAAAACAACCAATTAATAAAATTGAAGCAACCATTAAAGCAGTCTTTAAGTTACGATTTTCTTTTTCTAAATTCATAGTTATTTTTCTTTAAGTTAGGCAAATATATATGTTTTCTATTATTATAACCTATTTAATTTTAGTTAAAGTGCAGAAAAAGCTGATGAAATGCTACATTTGTCAACTTTCAAAAATAAATCGGGATTGTTATCCTAAATATTTGAATCGTTTTACATAGAAATACTTTATTTTTTCCGTTTAAAACGAATAAGTAACTCCAAGTTGTGCTTGCCATCTTGAGTTTAATGGATCAACTTGCCAAGGTTTTCCTAACGGATTTCTGAATTCATAAACAGGTTGTCCAGATTCAATTTTCTTGAAATCTAACAAAGCATATCCCGAATTGTTAATGTTTGGTACGAAATTTTGTGCGCCCCAATTTCTGTTTAGCAAATTTCCGATGTTGAAAATATCTAATGAAAATTCGATTTTGTTTTTAAAAACTTTCTGTTCAAAAACTATTTTCACATCAATTTGATGGTTCCAAGGCGTTCTTGCTGCATTTCTTTCGGCATAATTGCCACGATTTTGACTCAAATAAGCATCGTTTTCTATATAAGAATTCAATAGTTTCCATTGTTCATTGGCAGTTATTGTTGCACCAGAAGCATCTACATAATTCTGAAATTTAATGTCAGATTGATTTCTTGGTATAAATAAAATGTCATTTTTCGACGAACCATCTTGGTTGACATCGCCTTCATAAACAAACGAAAACGGACTTCCAGATTTTCCGTTGTAAATTAATCCGAGTTTTATTTTGCTCGATTTGAAGTTAAAATCATAAAAATGATAGGAAACAAATTTGTGTCGCAAATCAAAATTCGAATACGTTAATTCAGGAGAATTGGCAACCAAAGCCTGATTCCATTCGAAATTGGCAGCGTGAGAACTTCGCACCGTACTGCTAATATCTTTAGAAACACCATATGTATAACCCAGAAAACCATTGTAATGTTTATCGGATTTTGTTAATCCGAAAGTAACATTGTAGCGGTAGCCTTCGTTTACATTGGTCAATAAAAAAACATTTGTAAAATTCGGATTTATTTTAATTGCATCAGTTGTTACATTATAATAAGGTCTTTTGTCTGCGCCAATAAAATTGCTTTTTAATTCTTCTTTGCGATTTATAGATTGAAACAAAAGACCTTTTAGTACTTTAGCATAAGTTGCCTCAACATTGAAAGCGAAATTATTTTTTAATTTAGAATCGATAGAAAGGTTACTTTTCCAGTCTTTTGGTAAACTAAAATTATTGTCTATCAAATTTATTTCGGTCAATCGTTTTCCTTGAATGGTTTCTAATGCAAGCAAATCGCTGCTAATAGGCAAAACTCCAGTAGGTTTAAAATCGATATTAAAATATTTTGTTCCAGAAATATATTCTGGATAGGCATACCATAAAAATGGCATTCTACCAGTAAATAAACCACTTCCGCCTTTTATAGTAATATTATTATTAATCTTATAATTGAATCCAAATCGAGGACTTAATTGCGGCGAAGTGTTAATCGTGTTTTTATAATTCGAATAAAAAGGTGTATTTTTGATTTCTTCACTAATCGGAAAATCGCCAGGATAATATTGTGTATCAATTCGCAAACCAGCCTGAAAACTCAGTTTATCGTTAACTGTAAACTCGTCTTGAAGGTAAATACTAGACAAAATTATAGAAAAATCTGCCGATGGCGTTCGTTTGTTAAATTCGAAATCATTATTTTCTACATTATATACACCACGAACTCGGCTTGGTTTATCGGCTAGAAAATCGGCAACAGTTTTATATTGCCATCTTCCATTAAAAGCGGTTAAAAATCTATATTCAATATCATTCGACTCTGACGAAACGCCAAATGTAATAACGTGATTGTTTTTAGTATAAGTAAAATTATCAGTAAATTGAGTTGTATTTACTGTTAAACCATAAACGGCTGCTTCTCTATAAGTTCCTGCAAAAATAGAATTGGCGGTGTTGTCTGTGATATCCAAATGTGGAAAAACTTTACCGTTGTAAGTTCTTTCATCATTTACAATAGAATGTGAAACCGTTAATTTATTGGATAAATTATTGGTTAATCTCGTTTTTAATTCGGCTGCTATTGTGTTGTTTACCGAATTATGACGGTAGCCTTGATTGCCAAAATTGAACACATTTTTAGACCATTCAAGATTATCTGCAAAACCAGTAACAAAGTTATTTCTTAGCGTTATTTTATTATTTTGATTTAAATTATAATCCAATCTTGCGAATAATTTAGTGCTTTTTCGTTCTAAATTTGCTTCGGTAGCATTTCCTGGATCGTAATTATAAGTCGTTTTTAATTTGTTAGCAATCTGATCAATTATTGTTGTAATAATATTTGAAGTTTCGCTTCCAGGCGCATTTAAAGTTGGCTCTTTACGATAGGAAAATTCAGCATTTAAAAAATAAAACAATTTGTTTTTTACCAATGCGCCACCAATACTTGCGCCTGTTTGATAATCAATAAAGGCAATCGTAGGTTGTTTGAATCCATCGGCATATTCGCCTGTTAAATTTTTATTTCTAAGAAAACCATAAACACTTCCGGTGGTTTTGTTAGTTCCATATTTTGTAACCGCATTGATACTTGCGCCCGTAAAATTTCCTAAAGTAACATCAAATGGAGCAATTTTGACCGACAAAGCACTAATGGCACCAAACCCAATAGGCTGTGTTCCAGCCAAACCACCAGGAGTTCCAGATGCCAACGAACCCGCAGCACCACTTGATGGTTCCTGAAAACCAAAAACATCGTTTGTAGCAACACCGTCAATAGATAAATTATTGAAACGATAATTTGCTCCACCAAACGAATTCAAATTGGCTTCGGGCAATAATTTTGTGGCATCTTGAATGCTTCGATTTAAGGTTGGTAAACTTGTTACTAAATCAATTTTTAGTCTTTTTTCATTGCCTTTTTTGTTATTATTTGTTGAACCATTTACAAAAACCTCGTTTAATTGTTGTAAACTTGAAACTAATTGAAAATTAAGATTTAATATTTTTCCGAGTTGAATTTGAATGCTTTCTTCTTTGTAATTTAGAAATCCCAAAGCCGTAATTTCAATTTCATAATCGGTTGCGGGTTGCAATTGATTGAAAGTGAAAAAACCATCTTTTTGAGAAATTGTTGAATATTTTAAACCTGTAGATTTTTGATATAAAGTAACTGATACTGATGCAATACCATTGTTTTTGTCGTCGAGAATCTTACCTTTTAAAACTCCTGTTGTTTCTTGGGAGAAAATAATATTTGTTAGAAATAAGAAAATTATTAAAGAAAGATGTTTCATCTATAAGTATAAATTTTACGAAAATACGTAGTTTAGACTCAATTGGTTTTAAATACTTACAATTATTTTAATTTATATTATCGTATATTTACGATTAATATACTTTGTTAGCCTATTATTTATAATGGTTCCACAAATTAACTATTTCAATTAAATTATTTTTATTTATCTATAAATTACGATTAATGAAAGATTCAAACAACACCGAATTTCACAATTTCGAAATTGAATTAGCAGAATTATCCAAATGTCTTTCGCATCCTGCAAGAGTAATGATAATAATGATTTTATCGAAACACAAAGACCGAACTTGCAAAGAAATTGTAGCCGAATTGCCATTAAGCCAATCGACGGTTTCTAAGCATTTGAAAGATTTGTTAGATGAGAATTTAATTTGCCGAAAAACAGTTGGAACGAAATCTATTTATACTTTAGAATGGAATAAATTAGAACGTGTTTTTAGTTTATTTGGTCGATTTTCAATAAAATTAATGCCCAATCGCCCGAAACGAAATTGTTGTTAAGATTTTATATTTTTTTGATAATAAATAATCAAATTTTCTTGAGATGATTCTAACCAATATTTGATATGAATAATCATAAAATGAAATTGTAATCTCCAAATGCCGTTTTTTAAATATTTCCTGGCAGAAGTTGTAACTGTTTCTTGGATAACTGTAAATTTTGAATTTTTATATAATCTAGCAATTAACTCATTGTCTTCGTAAATAATTAAATTTTCATCAAACCCATTTAGTTTTTCAAATAATTGTTTTTCAACAAATAAAGATTGGTCGCCACCACGAAAACCCTGAAAATTGAATTGTGTAAACCATTGCGAAACTTTTAAAACAATATGATTATTGTCGAATTTCATCTTGAAACAACCAGAAAGATTGCCTGTTTGAACTTGGTTTACAATATCAGAATCAAAATTTTTTGGCGGAAAAGTATCGCAATGCAAGAAATATAATATCTCTGAAGTTGCATTTTTGGCTCCTAAATTCATTTGCTTTGCTCTTCCTTTATTAGAGTGAATTATTTTAATTTCTGAATATTTTTCTACAATAGCTAAAGTATTATCTTGACTTCCGCCATCAACAACAATTATTTCTTTAGTAAATTCTGGTTTTTGAATTTCTATTAAATAATCCAATAATTTAGAAATTGACTTTTCTTCGTTAAGAACAGGAATAATTATTGAGATTTTCATTTTTATCGAAAAAATTGATTTGGTATTATTTACGACAGTATTCTATTTTGAGTTTTGAACAAAAAAAGATGCACTTTCGCACATCTTTTTTAAATCAATAAATCGAAAAAACTTACTCTTTTCTTGGTCTTCTTGGTCTTGGAGCATCTCCAAAACTTTCCGATCTTCTTGGTGCTCTGTCAGATGAACC
>JAYVBR010000451.1:0-2490 GCA_043750395.1 Bacteroidota bacterium
TTTAAATTTATTAAGCAAATTTAGAATTTTTGATTGATTTATTAATATTTTTATTTTAATTTAAAATTTGCAATTAAAAATTTTTATCTCAAATTCGGGTCTGGTAATTTGTTTCTGTCGTATTTAATATCACTCAATGCCGATGATTTTATACCTATAAAAAATCCCCATTGCGTATTTGGACCAAACGGAACCCAATTAAAATTCATTGTCCAACTCAATAAATCACGTTCTATTCTAAAGCTAGTTGGAGTTACCGCTTTTCTAACAATGTCATATCCACTGTTTCCACCAATTTTCCATTTTGGAGTTAAACTCACATTACCAGAAAAGTTTAAAGAATTGGTTCCAAAAGCATTATCTCTTTTGTCATTGTTATATGTTAAGATATAGACGAATGTCATATCCCAAGGAATTTTTGAATTAAAAAAAGTAGATTTATCTTCCTTATCTTCGTCTTCATCTTTAAAAAGACTATTATTTGGGTTGCTAAAATCTTGATTTTGTCCAAATAAATCATCGGCTCGACCACCAGTTTTTGTATTCAATTCATTTTTCTTTTTTTTATCTTTATCATCGCCACCGCCACTTGATATCGAATAACCCATATTTAGATTAGCACTCGTTAATCGAAACAAACTTCCACCGTTGTTTTTATTAAAAGTTTTTAGTACATTTCCGTTATTATCAACTGCATAAGGATTTAAAGTTGCTGTTACATTTACTGTTAATTTTGAATCAAAAAACTGGGTTCCAGTTTGTAAACTTAATGGTGCAAAAAGTTTAGTAACCATATCATAGCTTGTCGAAACATTTAAATTGTTGAGTAACATTACTTTTTTAGCCTCGGTTTTAGTGCTGTCTTGGTCTCGAACTTTTGCTTCAAAAGTGTTGGCTATACTCAAACCAATCGAACTTGAATAGGTTTTTCCTGGGCCACCAAAAATTCCTTTTTCGAATCGGTTATAATCTTCTCTTTTGTTGCCTAAAGCATCAACGGCATACGAATCATAATATTTTTCGAAACTTGGTGCATAACTATACGAAATACTTGGTTTCATTAAATGTCGAATAGCTTGAATTCTTTTATTTTCTCCAAATTTGAAAGTACCATAAACGGTTGTATTCAAACTACTTGAAAAATTATAAGTTCTAAATGCATCAAAACCATTTATTTCTGTTTCAACAACTTTGGCTGTATTATTATCAAATTTTTTATTAATTGTTTTTAAATACCAAACTTCATTGTAACTAGCTGTTGTAGATGCACTAAAATATTTCAAAACCTTAAAATTGGTGCTTATCGGGATTGTATGTTGAAAACCAACTTTAGCATCTTTAAACATTTTTGGACTAAAAAAAAGCGAATCGGTTGTTTCAATTTGATTACGACCATTAACAGAATATTGAATATTTATGTTCTTAAAAAAACCTTTCTTAATACCATCTTTTGGTGCAAATGGAAAAATTTGATCTACATTCAACTGAAATGTTGGCAAAGTCATACTTATAGCTTGCGTTTGACTATTTTGTGTGTGCGTTGCCGATAATGTTAAATTTACTTGTGGAACAGAATTAAATCTTTGAGAAAAAGAAACCGACGAACTTAATGTATTATTTAATCGGCTGCCAACAAAATTTTGACTAAATGTTTGTTGAAAAAATTTACTGCTTCCTAAATTGACTGATGCCGAAAAATTTGAATTCGGATTCGATTTAGCATCTCGAGAATGGCTCCAAGCAATATTATAAATTTTAGTTTTCGAATAATTTGGAAATCCACGTTCCCCATTTATTTGATTTTCATATCTAAGATTAAAATTGCCCCGAAACTTATATCTTTTTGCATAATTGGTTTCTGCTCGCAAAGCATAACCGCCACTTGTAAAATAATCTCCAAGTATTGCTAAATCATAATTATCGGTCAAATTAAAATAATAACCACCATTTTGCAATGAAAATCCGCGCTCGTTATTGTCTGCAAATGTAGGAATAATGATTCCTGATGCTCGAGTTTCTTTATCCATAGGGAAAAATGCAAATGGCAGAACAATTGGCGTAGGCACACCTGCAATTTCCATAACTGTCGGTCCAACTATTGCTTTTTTGCCTGGAACAAATTTTAATTTATCAGTAACGAATTGATATTCTGGATCATCGATATCTTTGGCGGTTGTAAATCTTGCGCCTTTCATAAAATAAACCGAATCGTTTTCGCGTTTCGAAATTCCAGCTTTTACCTTAAATTCGCCTTGTTCGGTTCTAGAATTCCAGACTAAAGCTTTTTTTGTTTTGAAATTAAATCGAATAGAATCTGGTTCAACAACATTAGAACCTTGTTTGAAATTTGGATATTGTATAAATTTTCCAACAGAATCTTTAATTCGACCAGCATAAACTTCGCTTTTGTCATAATCCATAACAATTATTCCTGACTTAAGTTCTACATCTTGATAAAAAAGTTCGGCTTGGTTGTATAAAGTTATTAGT
>JAYVBR010000452.1:0-13171 GCA_043750395.1 Bacteroidota bacterium
ACAATTACCACCCGAAACCCAGATTGGCGCTAACACTTTTGGTGCAATAATTAATGGTCAAATTATGGTGCCAAGAAACAGCATTGGGTACACACCGCCAGGGAGTTCTCAAAATGCTGTTAGTTATTTACGCTCAACAGGTTGGGAGCAACTGCAAGCAGGCGATGCGAAAACAAAAAAAGGGTTTATTTATATTTACATTGAAAACACCGAAAATAATGGACTATTGAAAATTGACAATTACAATATTGGAGATAGCAATGGTGCTTTTGAACACGAGTTTTGTGAAAACACTCTTATAACTTCGATTGTTTACGATTCAAATGGCAATCAAAAAACATATTTATCTATTGCTAATACTGGAACAATTAACATTAAAAGAAGTGATAGTGAAATTATTTCAGGCACTTTTTCATGTAAATTGAAATTTAAAGACAACCCAAACGATATAATTGAAATAACAAATGGTCGTTTTGATTTTAACAAAAACACAATAAATTCAACCAATTACTCATAATTAGAATAATTAAAACTAAAAAAAGATTAATTTAACTATAAAAATAGAAAAAATGAAAAAGCTAATTTATTTATTTATTGTTGTATTCTTTTATTCTTGTACATCAAACATCGGAATTCCAGAAAACAGAAAAATTTATTACAAGTTTACTTCTAATGATTTCGAAAATGTTCCAACAAAATACAGCCAAATAGGCAATATAAATGTCTATAAAAATAGTGGTGGTGAAAGTATTTCGATTAAAAATGATTTATACAGAATTACCGAAAACACTTATTTAAACGGTGAGATTTTTGGTACTGAATACTATTATGATCAATTATTCATAAGATTAAAATTTACAGCTAATTCTACGAACAATAATTTTGACATTGAAATTTCTAAATATGAAGCGAATACTTTAAATTATAAAATCACTACACAAAATTTAGGTCAAAACTTTAGTACAGGGCAGTCTTTTTATATTTCTTTTCCTCAGGAAAATAATTTATTAGTTGAAAAAGTAATTAATAATATTTTATTTAAAAAAGTTAAAGTAATTGAATTAGACCAATCAGCCTTTTTGAATATAAATAACAATGTGAAAATTAATAAAATTTACTTTGACTTAAATGGTGGTATAATTGGTTTAGAGGACAGTCTAAATAACAATCAGTTTTGGATTTCAAATTGATTTTAAACTTTTTATGAAAATAAAAACAATTACAGTATCAATTACTTATAAAAAATTTAACAAACAACAAAAATTAACAAATTTTAAAATAAAACTATGTTATGAAAAAAGTTTCAATTTTCCTCTATTTTTTTTCTTTTGCGAATCTTTATGCGCAACTGCCAACGGTTCAACAATATCGTACACAACAGGCAACAGCTTGGCAAACATCTCTTTCAACACTAACTGCTAGTGGAAATTATACCACCGACTTAGGATTACTATATGACAAAGTAACTCCTTTTTCGGGTTTGCACAGTTTTAACGAAGCAGATAACAATGGGTCGAGTGCGAGTCATTTTAAACAAGCATTATCAGAATTGTATTATGCTTCAAACATGACAAAATTTACACCAATAGCCAATTTGAATAATTTGCAAACTCTAAATCAAAGTGCACAAATAGCAATTCCATTACCCATAATTACGACACCAATCGTCAAAATGGGAATAATCAATACTTACATGAGTTATCTTAATTACAATCCTGAATTCCCAAATAATGGCGGTGTTAAATTAATAAATGGAATTTATGTTCCAGCAAACAATTTAACCCCTTTTATAAGAAAACAAATAACAATTGCTTCGCCACTAGAAGAAACGGTTTGTACTTCAAATAAGAAAGTCACATATAAATTCAATACAGCTGATTTTTATCAATATGGAACAAAAAAGATAGCATCTTTAACTGCAAATTTCGGAAACGGTTTAATTAGTTCACTGATGCAAAATCAACAATGGTTAACACAAACAATAACCGTAACATATACAGCGGTTGATGAAATTAAATTATTGACATTTAACATTACATATACTGATGGAACAACGTTAACAACATATTCCTATTTAACTATAAAAAGTATTATTTCTAATGAGGGTATTGCCCAACGAGGCACATCGCCTTTAGAAAAATATTGGTCTACTATTGCAGATTCAAATGGTGCTTTAGGTAAATTAGAATATAGAATATTTTATGGAGATCAAAACACCAATAATATTTTAAAAAAGCCATTTATTATAGTTGATGGCTTTGACCCAGGAGATAAGAGAAGGGTTATTGAAGACGATTGTGCGAATGACCCTGATTGTATAAAAATAAACGAAGATTGGGGTACAAAAACTTACGAGTCAATAGCATTCTTAATGAAATATAATAACCAAGCTTCGGATTTAAAAGATATTTTAACAGCACTAAATTACGACGTTATTATAGTCAATTTTCCTAATTATGAAAATAATTTTGGGCAAAAAATTGATGGAGGTGCCGACGATATTTTTAGAAATGGTCGAACAATTGCATCTTTCATACAAAATATAAATAATCAACTTTTAAATAATGGAAGCACCGAAAAATTAGTCCTTGTCGGCCCAAGTATGGGCGGTCAAATTACAAGGTATGCTTTGTCATACATGGAGAAAAAACAACAAGAAACTAATAATAATATTTGGAAACATAATACTCGATTATGGTTAAGTATGGACAGTCCCCACCAAGGCGCAACGATTCCGCTTGCAACTCAAGGAGATTTATATTTTTTAGGTGAATTATTGGGTAAAGATGATGCGAAAAAGAAATACAATGACGTTATAAAATCTAAAGCTGCAAGGCAAATGTTACTTACAATTGCTGGACCACAAGCAAATTTTTATAATGCAGAACATAATGTATATAAACAAGAATTAATTTCAAGTGGTGTTGCAAACAGTAACGGATATCCTGTTTTAAATGGTATTCGAAAAATTGCAATTTCTAATGGTTCGTTAAGTGGAATAAAAAATGTCAATCCATCTCAAAAATTTTATGAAGTTGTGGCATTAGCTAAACTACGTTCCATATTAACTTTAGGAATAAGAATAGCTAAAATTCCAGTTTTTAGACTTAATAATTGGTTTATGCCAGAAAAAAATACAACATCAAGTTTGTTAAGAAATTATTCTAAAGAGCCTGCGGGAGAACTTCCATGGGATTTAACTAATAATTTACCTTTTGGAAGTCTTGATGCTTTGCCTGGCGGTAGCTTTAACGCTGCCAACGATTTAAAAGATGTAGTTTACAAAACCTTAAAAGGGACAAATGCTTTTGGTGCTGTTTATTATGCTTTTCCGCTTCTTTGGACTGGATCTAGATTGATTGTCGAACAAAGAATACCAAATGATATAAATACTGTTATAGCTCCACAGGCATTTATTCCAACTCATTCAGCACTTGATACTAGTGGTTTTAATGATTGGTATCAACCAATTAACAAAAATTTGGTTTGTTCTTCACAAACACCATTTGATAGTTATTATGGAGAAAGTTCAAATCAGGCACATATTACATTTACTGATAATATGGTAACATGGTTGCTTAAAGAGTTAGCTAATAATCCCCAAGCACCATCGTTCCCACTTGACCAAACTGCATTATCTGGCCCAAACATTATCTGCGAAAACACCAACGCAACTTATAGCTTTCCAGACATTTGCAAAACACCAAGTCCCGCAATTTGGACAATAACCGCAAATGCACAAATTATTAGCCAAACTGGTTATTCTGTTATTGTTAAAGGTTTAACGAATGGTTCCGCTACTTTAACTGCTACTTTTCAAAATGGGCAAACGGTTACTAAAAATATTTGGGTTGGATTACCAACTTTTAATTTTTCTCGTGGAACTTATCAAAGTGAAACCTGTGATGGAATTAAATACCATTATGTTCCATTTATAATTAATTTACCACCTGATACTAGTTTAACATTTCACTTTTTATATCCAAATATAAGATATACTGCAATTGGTAATGTTTATACTTTTGAATTTTTAAAAAATTATTCAGGAAGTTTTAATATATATGCAACAGCTACAAATATTTGTGGAACTTTTTACTATGAAAGCGAGGGTGAACACCAAATAGGAAACTGCGCTTCATTAAATAATTCAGGTGGAAATAAGTCAGAATCAAATAATGTGTCATCTTTATTCAAAACCTATCCAAATCCAACAAACAACATTATCAACATAGAACTAAAAAATAGTGACCAAAAACCAGCTAACAATTCATCAATATTTGCAGAACTTTACAACATGATGGGCGAGGTCAAACGCAATGTAACTGTTAACAACAACATTGCTACGGTTGACGTTTTAGGTTTACCAAGAGGAATTTATATCTTAAAAATCAACATCGACGGCATTATAGAAAGCCATCAAGTTGCAATAGAATAAAATTTTAAATCTCAACATAAAAAAACCAGTTTTTGAGTAATCAAAAACTGGTTTTTATTTTTTAAAATCAAATTTCATATAGATTTATAACTTGTAGATCTTGTATCCCAACAAAATCAATAACATTTCTTGAAATAATAACTAAGTTTAAAACTAAGGCAGTCGAAGCAATTATTGCATCAGGAAGTTTTATTTTATGTTTTTTTCGAATTTCTATGCAAACATCTATAATTTTTTTGTTAATTTCTATAACATTTGCTAATGCAATAAATGCTTCTGACTATTTGGTAATATCTTTGAATCCAAGAAATTCTATATATGATATAAATGAAATTGTAAAATCTTCATTAATAACATTTTCCAAAAAGTTAATGCCACTTTCTGGAATTCGATTCATTTGGGCATCTATAATAGTATTAGTGTCAATAATGTATTTTAATCCCATTCGTTACGAACTATATTGGCGTGTAAGTGCATTTTATCTCCCAATTCTTCACTTAAAGTTCCAAAAAAATCAGAAGGCTTTTTGCTGGGTAAAAGTTTGGTTGTCGTTTTTTTTACTTCTTCATCAATATAAAAAATGACATTGACAATTTTACCTATATAATTTTCGGGCAACGAAACTTCCATATCGAAAATTGATTTATTTGGAGTTACAACAGTTTGTATCATTTGTTTAATTTTATTACAAATCTATAAAATAAATTAATATTCGATACAAAATAAAACATAATATTTTTTTTAAAATCAAATTTAAAAAAGTAATTTGTATGTTATATTTAAATTTATTTGTCAAAAATGTTGAAGATAAAAATCAATCAAAAATATAAAAATTCCCAAAAATGACTATTTTTATAGTCATTTTTTTTATTACTTTTGACATCTCAACATTTCTAATATAATGATAGCACATATTCAAGGAAAATTAACCGAAAAAACTCCAACCCAAGTAATCATAGACTGCGGTGGTGTGGGTTATCATATCAATATTTCTCTTCACACTTATTCGCTTTTGCCAAATTCTGATCATATAAAATTGTTTACCTATCTTCAAATAAAAGAAGATTCGCACTCACTTTTTGGCTTTGTAGAAAAATCAGAACGCGAAATTTTCAAAATGTTGTTATCCGTTTCAGGAATCGGAGCAAGTATTGCAAGAACAATGTTGTCTTCTATTGACCCGAAACAAATTATTCAAGCAATTGGTAGTGGCGATGTTGGCACAATTCAATAAATTAAAGGAATTGGTGTAAAAACGGCACAACGAACAATACTCGATTTAAAAGAAAAAGTGTTAAAGTTATACGATTTAGACGAAGTTTCAATGATTCAAAACAATACAAACCGAGATGAAGCGTTATCTGCTTTAGAGGTTTTGGGTTTTGTTCGCAAATCTTCAGAAAAAGTTATGGACAGAATCTGCAAAGACAACCCAGATGCTACTGTCGAACAGTTAATTAAACTAGCTTTAAAAAATTTATAATTCTTGAAAAAAATACCATATATCTCCGTTTTTAAATTTATAAAAATCAGTGTTTTTTTAATATTGATTTTTTCTGGTTTAAATAATTATGCACAAGTTGACCAACCAATCGATTCGACAGGTGTTGCCAAAGGCAAACTAGAAATTAAAAATCCGCCTTCGATTGTGGCATCTTATACTTATGATCCGATTACAAATCAATACATTTATACTAATGTTTTAGGCGGATTTAACGTGACTTATCCAGTAATTTTATCTCCAAAAGAATATCAAAAACTGGTCGTTAAAGAAAAAATGCGTGATTATTTCAAAAAGAAAGGTGACGCAATTGCAGGACAAAAAGAGGGAAGCGAAGAGGCTAAGAAAAATTTATTACCACGATATTACATCAATTCTGGCTTATTCGAATCGATTTTTGGTAGCAACACAATCGATGTAAAACCAACAGGTTCGGTCGAAATTGATTTTGGAATAAGATATACAAAACAAGACAATCCAGCAATTTCTCCAGAAAATAGAACCAACATAAATTTCGATTTCAACCAAAGAATTAGTGTTGGATTGCAAGGAAAAGTTGGAACAAGATTGAGCGTCAACGCCAATTATGATACCCAATCGACATTTGCATTTCAGAATTTAATAAAACTAGAATTTGCACCAAATGAAGATGATATTCTTCAAAAAATAGAAGTCGGAAACGTGAGTATGCCTTTAAGTGGTTCGCTTATTCGCGGTGCACAAAGTTTATTTGGAGTAAAAGCCGCGTTTCAATTCGGAAAAACATCAATCACTGGAATTTTTTCTGAGCAAAAATCACAAACCAAAACAATAACCTCGCAAGGTGGCGGAACCGTACAGAATTTCGATTTATTCGCCTTAGATTACGATGCTGACAGACACTTTTTCTTGTCGCAATATTTTAGGAATAATTATGATAAATCGTTAGCCAGTTATCCTGTAATTGATAGCCGAATTCACATTACAAGAATCGAAGTTTGGGTAACCAATAGACAAAATCGTGTTAACACAACCGAAAACAATTCTAGAAACATAGTTGCACTTCAAGATTTAGGAGAAGCACCACAATTAGCTTATCCAAATAATTTAATTGTTGGAAATAATTCGTTGCAAATTGCTAATTTCTTCAATCCAGCTTTGCCCCCAAATGCACCTTCTGACAATGAAAACAACTTGTATAATCCTGCTTATTTATCTACAACTCCACCAGTTGGAACAGGTATTTTGAATCAAGATATACGAGAAATTGGGACAATAAGCACTGGTTTTACTGGTTTTCCACCAAAAACAGCTTTAGCTTCTAGCGGTTTGCCTAGCGAAGGTCGTGATTATGCTAAACTCGAAAATGCTCGAAAACTATTACCCAACGAATATACTTTTAATAACCAATTAGGTTATATTTCTTTGCAACAACGCTTAGCCAATGACGAAGTTTTAGGAGTTGCTTATCAATACACAATTGGAGATAAAGTGTATCAAGTAGGAGAATTTGCCAATGACGGATTGACATCAACAACTGTTGATCCTGCAGGAATTCCCGTAACTAAAAGTTTGATTGTCAAATTATTAAAAAGTAGTTTAACAAGCATTACCGATCCTGATACTAAAACCACAACACCACTTTGGAACTTGATGATGAAAAATATCTATCAGATTCAAGGTGCTTATCAACTGCAACCACAAGATTTTAAATTTAATATTGTTTATGCAGATCCATCGCCATTGAACTATATTTCTAAAGCTCCACTTGCCCCAAATGGTGCAACACCTCTAGAATTGCCATCAAATGTTGACCAAACACCTTTGTTAAGAGTTTTTAATGTTGATAGTCTAAATTCATCTAACGATCCACAAGTTGGCGGAGACGGTTTTTTTGACTTTATTCCAGGATTAACTGTTGACCCTCAAAATGGTAGAATTATTTTCACAACAGTTGAACCTTTTGGAAAATATTTATTCGAAAAATTAAGAAGCAGTGCCTCAGAAGATTATGAAGATAATACTGCTAATACTTTATCATACAATGCCAATCAATATAAATATGTATTCAGAAGTATTTACAAAAAAACCCAAGCCCAAGCCTTGCAAGACAGCGAAAAAAACAAATACCAATTAAAAGGAAAATACAAATCGACAGGTGGAGACGGTATTCCGCTGGGTGCAATAAATGTTCCAAAAGGTTCGGTTGTAGTTACTGCTGGCGGTCGAGTTTTAACAGAAGGTGCAGATTATACTGTTAATTACCAACAAGGTCGTGTTCAAATTTTGGATCCATCGTTGCAAGCGTCAAACACACCAATTCAGGTTTCTGTAGAAAACAACGCAATTTTCGGACAACAAACCCGAAGATTTTTTGGTGTAAACGTAGAACATAAATTTTCTGACAATTTCAATTTAGGTGCCACTTTCTTGAGAATGTCAGAAAGACCGTTTACAATAAAAACAGTTTATGGTCAAGAATCTGTAAACAATACAATTTTTGGATTCAATACTAATTTTTCTACCGAAGTTCCATTTTTAACTCGAATGGTTAACAAATTGCCTAATATGGACACTGACGTTCCATCGAATGTAACTTTTAAAGGCGAAGTGGCTTTTTTAAAACCCGATACGCCCGATGCCGATAAATTTAACGGAGAAACTACAGTTTATGTTGACGATTTCGAAGGATCTCAAAGCAATATCGATATGCGTTCACCTCAAGCTTGGAGTTTGTCTAGCGTTCCAAAAAAAGGAGCGTTATTTGACTCAAAGGATTTCGATTCCGATTTTACAGATATTCGTTCTGGCGGAAAAAGAGCTAAAATAAGTTGGTACAATGTTGATCAAACTTTTTTTGCAACAAGACCATCTGGCGTGACCGAAAATGATTTATCATTAAACAAAACAAGAAGAATTTTTAATATTGAATTGTTTCCAAATACAGATATTGCACAAGGACAAAATTTGAATTTGAATACTTTAGATTTATCTTATTTCCCATCAGAAAGAGGACCATACAATAACAATAGTACCTTTTCAACCAATCCAAAAAATAATTTTGGAGGAATTATGCGCTCAATAAGTTCCACAAATTTTGAACAAAGCAATGTAGAATTTATTCAATTTTGGGTAATGGATCCTTACTATAATGAAGGTCCAGGAAATCCCAAGGAAACTTTAGATACAAATGTAGGTAAAGTCTATTTTAATCTAGGAGAAATTTCCGAAGATGTATTATCTGATGGTAAAAAACAATACGAAAATGGCTTGCCAGCAAATGGTTCAACATTGCCAAGTGCGCCATCTATTTGGGGAAAAGTACCTTCGTCACAATCATTGATTTATGCTTTTGATACCGATCCAGCTAATAGAGCAGTTCAAGATGTTGGTTTAGATGGATTGCCTGACAATCAAGAAGCAACGATTTATAACAATTTTGCAAACGAACCCGACCCAGCAGCCGATAATTATCAGTTTTATTTAGAAACAGCCGGCGATGTAATTAACAAATACAAAAATTATAATAACATTCAAGGTAATTCGCCAGTCGATATTACTAATAACAATCGTGGAAATGGCACCTTGCCAGATGTCGAAGATATTAATCGTGATAACACAATGAATACCGTTAGTGCCTACTACGAATATAGCATCGATATGAAGCCAAACATATCAAGATCAGATAGATATGTAACCGATATTGTTGTTACAAATAATATTGATGTTCAAAATGGTAGGAAAATTAATGCTCGATGGATTCAATATAAAATACCAATTTCGACACCAGAAGACAACATTGGTGGAATATCAGATTTTCGTTCTATTCGATTCATGAGAATGTATATGACAGGTTTTGACAATCCATTAACTGTTAGATTTGGTACTTTAGATTTAATTCGTGGCGAATGGAGACGTTATACAAAAAGCCTTAACACATTGTTTCCTGATCCACCAGCAAGCGGCACAAACCTTGATATTTTATCGGTTGATATTCAAGAAAACAGCAGCCGAACGCCAATAAGATATGTATCGCCACCAGGCGTAGATCGCGAAGAAGTTAACAACAACAACACAATTATAAGATTAAACGAAAAAGCATTGGCATTGAGAGTTTCTGGGAACGGGTTGGACGAAGGCGATTCCCGTGGAGTTTTCAAAAATGTTAGTGTAGATATGCGTCAATACAAAAAACTAAAAATGTTTTTGCACGCAGAATCGCTTCCAACTCCTGAATTACCAACTTTGAGAGACAAAGAAATGGTAGGTTTTATCAGATTTGGAAATGATTTTACAGAAAATTTTTATCAAATAGAGGTTCCATTAACAGTAACGCCTGCTGGTGCGAATGCAGCCGAACAAATTTGGCCTGCCGAAAACGAAATGGATTTGCAATTGTCATTATTAACAAAATTGAAAATCCTTGCAATGGGACCAACAATTTTGCCAGATGCAGACGGAATTAAATTTTTAAGCGAAGAATTTTTAGACGAATCAGCAGCTGGAAAAATCAATAAATTAAAACTTGGAATAAAAGGAAATCCCAATTTTGGTCAGATTCGAAACTTAATGGTTGGAGTCAAAAACAACAAAAACAATCTTCCAGGTGCTGGCGGTGCCGATGCACAAATAAAAGGAGAAGTTTGGTTTAACGAACTTCGAATGTCAGAAATCGACAACAAAGGCGGAATGGCTGCAATTGTCAGTCTTGATGCTAATCTTGCCGATTTAGCAACTTTTTCTGGATCAGGAAAAATAAGTACAATTGGATTTGGAGCATTAGAACAAAACACAAACGAAAGAAGCCGTGAGGATTTAAAACTGTATGATATTGTTACCAATTTGAATATTGGAAAACTTTTACCAAAAAAATGGGGTGTCAATTTACCATTCAATTTTGGAGTTGGCGAACAAGTAATCACACCACAATATGACCCTTTTAATTTAGATATAGAACTAGAGCAATTAATTGATGTAACCGAAAACGAATCAGATAAAAAGAATATTCTAAAACGTGCCGTCGATTATACCAAAAGACGAAGCATCAATTTTATTGGTGTTCGAAAAGAAAAAAATGCAGAGAAAAAAGCTCATTTTTACGATCCAGAAAATTTCACAATTTCAAATTCATATAATGATATGATTCACAACGATTTTGAAATTTTGAGTTTGAAAGACCAACAAATGAAATCAGCTGTTGATTATACATTTGCTTTTCAACCTAAAACTGTAGAACCTTTTAAGAATTCTAAAACTTTAAAAAAGAGCAGTTATCTGAAAATGTTGAGCGATTTTAATTTTAATTTCTTGCCGTCAACAATTAACTTTAGTTCGAATATTACAAGATTATTTAACCGTCAAGAATTCAGACAAATAGACGTCGAAGGCATTGGCTTGCAACCTTTATTTAGAAGAAATTATACATTTAATTACAATTATGGTTTCAATTATAATTTGACAAAATCCTTAAAATTAAATTTCACAGGAACTTCGGCTAATATTGTAAGAAATTTTCTTGACGAAAATGATGTTCCAGATCCTAACAATACCATTTGGACAGATTATTGGAATATAGGTGAACCCAACCAACACAACCAACAATTGGTATTGAATTATGATTTACCAATCAATAAAATTCCGTTTTTGAGTTTTATTAAATCACAATATACTTATACTGGAAATTCTGCTTGGCAGCGTGCATCGCAAGCATTATCAGAATTTAAAACTACAGATGATTTTGGAGTTACATCGACATACAATTTAGGAAATACAATTCAGAATTCTGGTGTTCATAAATTAAATGCCACTTTTGCAATGGATTCATTTTATAAATATATTGGTTTAAAAAAATCTGCTCCAAAACCAGTTGCGCCCAAAACTGCACCAAAACCTGGAGAAAAAATTGTAAATACTGCAGTTGCTAATTCTGGCGATGGTAATTTATTTGTAAATGGATTAATTGGAGTTTTAACAAGTGTCAAAAACATTCAAGCAGATTACACACAAAATTCAGGAACGGTTTTGCCTGGATATTTGCCAGGAATTGGTTTTTTTGGAACTGCAAGACCAACTTTAGGATTTTCATTTGGACTGCAAGACGATGTTCGATTCGAAGCCGCAAAAAGAGGTTGGTTGACCAATTATCCTAATTTTAATCAAAACTTTACTCAAGTTACTACCAAAACTTTAAACCTTACGGCAAATGTAGATTTGTTTCCAGATTTTAAAATCGATTTGAATGCCAACAGAACTTATGCTGAAAACTCATCAGAACAATATGATGTAACCAACGGACAATACAACCCAAGAGCGCCTTATAGTTCAGGAAATTTTGCCATTTCGACAACAATGATTAAAACTGCTTTTAAAGAAAGTGATGAAATTAGGTCGTCGCCTTTTAGTGATTTTAGAAACAACCGAATTATTATAGCCAATAGATTAGCTGCTGAAAATGGAATCACAGCAAGAAGTGACGATGGTTTCCCAAAAGGATTTGGAAAAAACAGTCAAGCTGTCTTAATTCCATCTTTTCTTGCAGCCTACACAGGTTTAACCGCTGGAAAAAAAGGAGAAGACGCTTCTAATACATCAACAGGAATTTTTAAAAGTATACCAATTCCAAACTGGAACATAAAATATACAGGGTTAATGCGTTATCAATTTTTCAAAGATTCGTTCAAGCGTTTTTCTATTCAACATTCCTACAAATCATCTTATACGATTAATGCTTTTAGATCTAATTTGGATTACAAACCCAACGAACCATTCAAAGAAGACACAAGCGGCAATTTCTTAAATCAAACTATTATTCAAAATATTAATTTAGTAGAACAATTCAGTCCGCTGGTTAGAGTAGATTTTGAAACAAAAAGTTCGTTTAAAATATTAGCCGAAATGAAAAAAGACCGCGCTTTGTCTTTAAGTTTCGATAACAATCTTTTGACCGAAGTAAAAGGGTTAGAATATATAATAGGTTTTGGTTACAGAATAAAAGATGTAACTTTTAATTCAAGATTAGCAGACAATGCACAAGGAGTTATTAAAAGTGACATCAATATAAAAACAGATTTTTCATTGAGAAACAGCCAAACTATTGTGCGCCATTTAGATTATGATGACAACCAATTAGCCGGAGGTCAAAATATTTGGTCTGTAAAACTAACAGCAGATTACTCTTTTAGTAAATATTTGACAGCCATTTTCTTTTATGACCATTCGTTCTCAAAAGCTGTTATATCGACAACTTTTCCTTTGAC